>NZ_JBHVFE010000156.1:0-18228 GCF_042801945.1 Kitasatospora sp. NPDC057542 | reverse complement strand
CCGCGGGGTCGAGAACCCCGCGGCCTCCTGCCACGTCGAATCACCCGATCGGCGGCGGCTGCGCCTCCACCGGTCCCACCTGCTCCGGGCGCGGGCGCCGGGCCGGTCCGGTCGCGTTCCAGTCGGCGTGGACCGGAATGAGACCGAGTCCCCAGCCGCCGGCCGCGAGCAGCCCCAGCGCCGCACCGTCGGCCGACTGACCCCGGGCCACCAGGAGCCACCAGGCGAGCCCGGCCACGGAGACCGCCACCGCCCACCGCACCCGGAGGAACGGCCGCGCCCGGGCCCGTATTCGGGCCATCGGGCGCGTCTGCGCGTCTGTTCGCACGACCGCCATCCCTTCGCTCGCCCCGGGCAGGGGCGCCCGGGAGCCGAGGCCGGGATCAGGCGGCGACCACGTCCATCGCGGCGGCCTTGGGCGACATGTTCGCCCGGTCGGTGCCGGGGGCGGGCAGCGGAACCGGTTCGAGTACCGGCCTCAGCAGATCACCTTCGGAGAGGGTGGCCATCGCCGCAAGTTCGGCGAGCGACAGTTCGTCGCTGACCTCGCGCATGACCTCGGACATCCGGACGTCGAGTGCGTCGCAGATGGCGGAGAGCAGCTCCGAGGAGGCCTCCTTCTGTCCCCGCTCGACCTCGGAGAGGTATCCGAGCGAAACCCTGGCGGCCGCCGACACCTCGCGGAGTGTGCGGCCCTGGCGCTGGCGCTGCCGACGCAGTACATCGCCCAGTAGGCGACGGAGCAGGATCATCGGTGCCTCCCTCCTCGGACTGCGGATCGAGATGTCACGTCCCCACCGTACCGCCTTGCCCGCTTCGCGTGCGGGGACCCTGGTCGTGTTCACTCTGGGCTGCAAGGCCGTCCCCCTCCTTGTTCCGGTGTCAGACCCGGGTTCGCGGGCCCGTCGTGGTACCCGTTGCGGCCCACCCGGCCACCGTCACGCAACTCGTTCGCCACCTGGTTTCTGCCCAACCAGGGTGTTGGATGTAACACGATCCTCCAGCTGTCCCATACCCGCGCACCGGATCGGCAGATCTCGGTTCGGTGGAGATCCCTCCCGGCGGGCCCCTACCGTACGAACCGACCGACGAGCAGCTCCAGCGCCGCGGTCACCGCCCCGTGACGGATTGTGGCACGACTGCCCGACAGCAGGGGCGAACTGACCAGAGTTCCCCCCGGGCCTGCGACCGCCAGGTGTACCGTGCCCACCGGCTGCCCGTCCTGCGGGTCCGGGCCGGCCACCCCGGTCGTCGCGAGCCCGTACGTGGCCCCCAGCAGCCCGCGCACGCCCTCGGCCATCTGCCGGGCCACCACCGGGTGGACCGGCCCGTACACGTCCAGCAGGCCCTCGTCCACCCCGAGCACCGAGGCCTTCAGCTCGGTCGCGTACGCGGTGACCGAGCCCCGGAAGGTCTCGGACGCCCCGGGGACGTCCACCAGCGCGGCGGCCAGCAGGCCCCCGGTCAGCGACTCGGCGACGGCCAGCGTGCCGCCCTCGGCCCGCAGCGCGGCGTGCGCCCGCTCGGCCAGCTCGTAGTCCCGCTCCGCCACCCGGTTCCCCCGTCGCTCAGTGGGCCGCGCGCGCCGCGGCCTGTCCCTCGCGGCGCAGTCGCAGCGCCTGTCCGATGTAGTCCAGCGCGGTGCCGACGGTCAGCAGCACCGCCAGCCCCATCAGCACGGCCCGCCCGGTGGCCAGCCAGCCGGTCAGGTCCAGTACGTACATGCCGACCGCGGTGCCCTGGGTCAGCGTCTTGAGCTTGCCGCCGCGGCTGGCCGGGATGACCCCGTAGCGGATCACCCAGAACCGCATAAGCGTGATGCCGAGCTCGCGGGCCAGGATCACCACGGTGACCCACCAGGGCAGGTCGCCGAGCAGCGAGAGGCCGATCAGCGCCGAACCCATGATCGCCTTGTCGGCGATCGGGTCGGCGATCTTCCCGAAGTCGGTGACCAGGCCCTTGCGCCGGGCCAGCTCACCGTCGAACAGGTCGGTGATCATCGCGATCGCGAACGCGGCCCAGGCGACCGAGCGCCACTTGGGGTTGTGCCCGCCGTCGGCGAACAGCAGCGCCACGAAGACCGGCACCAGCAGCACCCGGACCATCGTGAGCACGTTGGCGATGTTCCAGACCCCCGGGGTGGACGGCGCCGCGGCCGCCGGTCTGCCCGGGTGGGCCGCGGCCGGGGCGCCGGGCCCCTTGGTCATTCCCCGGCTCCCGAAGACTTGGGCAGTCGCACCTGCTCCAGCGCCTCGGCGATCAGGTCGACGCCCTCACTGGCGACCACCTTGGCCCGCCAGAACTGGCCGACCTCGGGGGCCTCGACACCGTTGAGGGTGGTCAGGCCGTCGGTCTCCGGGGCCTGGTGGGCGGAGCGGCCCTCGACCACGCCGTCCTCGATCGACTCGATCAGCACCTCGACCTCGGTGCCGATCCGCTGCTCGGCCCGCTGGGCGGTCATCTCCTCGGCCAGCCGGCTCAGCCGGTCCAGCCGGTCGGCGACCACGTCCTCGGCGAGCTTGCCGTCGTAGGTCGCGGCCTCGGTGCCGTCCTCGTCCGAGTAGCCGAAGACGCCGATCGCGTCCAGCCCGGCGTGCGTGACGAACCGCTCCAGCTCGGCGAAGTCCTCCTCGGTCTCACCGGGGAAGCCGACGATGAAGTTGGACCGGGCGCCGGCCTGCGGGGCCTTGCCGCGGATGGTCCCCAGCAGTTCCAGGAACTGGTCGGTGGAGCCGAAGCGGCGCATCCGTCGCAGCACGGCGGGCGCCGAGTGCTGGAAGGACAGGTCGAAGTACGGCACCACGTCGGCGGTCCCGGTCATCGAGTCGATCAGGCCGGGGCGCATCTCGGCCGGCTGGAGGTAGGAGACCCGGACCCGCTCGACGCCCTCGATCGCGGCGATCTCGCCGAGCAGCGTCTCCAGCAGCCGGATGTCGCCGAGGTCCTTGCCGTACGAGGTGTTGTTCTCGCTCACCAGGACGATCTCGCGCACGCCCTGCCCGGCCAGCCACTGGGCCTCGTGCAGCACGTCGGAGGGGCGGCGGGAGATGAAGGAGCCGCGGAAGGCCGGGATGGCGCAGAAGGAGCAGCGCCGGTCGCAGCCGGAGGCGAGCTTGACCGAGGCGACCGGGCTGTCGTCCAGCCGCTTGCGCAGGGTGCGCGGGCCGGAGGCCGGGGCGAGGCCGTCGGGCAGGTCGGCGATCGGCTCGGCAGCGGCCTCGGCGCCGTGGCCGGGCAGGGCGACGGCCTCGGCGGCGGTCTGCCGCTCGGCCGGGCTGATCGGCAGCAGCTTGCGGCGGTCGCGCGGGATGTGCGGGGCGTGGTGGCCGCCGGAGAGGATGGTCTGGAGGCGGTCGGAGATGTCCGCGTAGTCGTCGAAGCCGAGCACGCCGTCCGCCTCGGGGAGGGCGTCGGCGAGCTCCTTGCCGTACCGCTCGGCCATGCAGCCGACCGCGACGACGGCCTGGGTGCGGCCGTGCCCCTTGAGGTCGTTGGCCTCCAGCAGGGCGTCCACCGAGTCCTTCTTGGCGGCCTCGACGAAGCCGCAGGTGTTGACCACGGCGACGTCCGCCTCGGCGGCGTCGTCGACGAGCAACCAGCCGTCGGCTTCCAGTCGCCCGGCGAGTTCCTCGGAGTCCACCTCGTTGCGGGCGCATCCGAGCGTGACAAGGGCGACAGTGCGGCGTTCAGGCATAGGGCCAAGATTAACGCGCGGGCTCCGGTGCCGTTCGCCCCGGAGGCCGCGAGCCTCGGATCAGCTGATCATCAGCGGGCCCTCCGGCCCCTGTGGTCAGCCCGCCTGCGGGTCTCCGGGGGTGTACGTGACGTGCACCACCTGGCCGTCCTTGCCGAGGAGACCGAGGTCCTTTCCGTTGACGTACGCGTGCACGGCCCCGCCGTTGCCCAGCACCAGCTTGATCTGCTTGGGGTCGGTGAAGGTCTGGTCCTGGCCGTTGCTGATGTTGTTCTGGAACAGCGACTTGCCGGTGCCGTCCGTCGCCGAGATCCAGCTGGTGCCCTCGGCGACCAGCTTCACGGTGACCTTGTCGGCCGGGACGGCGGCGATCGCGGCGGCGCTCGGCGCGGGCGCCTGCGGCTGGACGGTGGGCGTGTCCACCGGGGCCACCGAGCCGGTCCCGGCGCCGCTGGGCAGCGGCGAGCTGGCCGAGCCGGTGGTGCCGTGCCAGCCCTTGCCGCCGACCAGGTTGAAGCCGATCAGCACGACCACGGCGACGATCGCGGCGACCATGGCGGCCGCCCAGTTCGGCCGGCCGCGGCGGGGCACCTTGATCGGGCCGCGGTCGATCAGCTGGGTCGCCGCGCGCTTGCCTGCGGGCGAGCCGCCGTGCGCGGCGTCGTACCGGGCGACCAGCGCCTCGCCGTCCAGGCCGACCACCCGGGCGATCAGGCGGATGTGCCCGCGGGCGTAGAAGTCGCCGCCGCAGCGGGCGAAGTCGTCCTCCTCGATGGCATGGACGATCGGTACCCGCACCCGGGTGGCGGTGCTCACCTGGTCCACCGTGAGTCCCGCGTCGATCCGGGCGGTGGACAGCACCCGGCCGATGCTCGGGGCATCGGCCGCCTGCATCACGTCGTCGGTCGGCTCGGCGGACGAGTTGACGTTCTCGCGGTCGGAGGACTTGCGGATGGTCACTGGGCGCGCCTTTCGAGCGGATGGCCACCTGCTGGAGAACAGTCTAGGGGCGTGGGCGGATCGTTTCTCAAGCGGAACGGGTCCGACACCCCGCTGACGACCCGCCAGCGGAGCCGCGCGGGCAGCCCGGGGTCCGCTTTCCGCCGTGTGACGCGACGTACGGACGTTCGGTTCCCCGCGCGGCGCCTACCCTCCTCCGAACGAGTGACACCTCGCCCAGGACACGGTCCGGGCCCCGCAGGGCCCGGACCGTCAGCCCCGAAGGGTGATCAGCACCCCGTCCAGCTCGTCCGGCTTCACCAGCACGTCGCGGGCCTTGGAGCCCTCGCTCGGGCCGACGATCCCACGCGACTCCATCAGGTCCATCAGCCGGCCCGCCTTGGCGAAACCGACCCGGAGCTTGCGCTGGAGCATCGAGGTCGAGCCGAACTGGGTGGAGACCACCAGCTCGGCCGCCTGGATCAGCAGGTCCAGGTCGTCGCCGATCTCCTCGTCGATCTCCTTCTTCGGCCCGGCTCCGGCCATCACGTCGTCCCGGTAGACGGCGGTCAGCTGGTCCTTGCAGTGCTGCACCACCCTGGCGATCTCCGCCTCGGTGACGAACGCGCCCTGCATGCGGATCGGCTTGCTCGCGCCCATCGGCAGGAAGAGCGCGTCGCCCTTGCCGATCAGCTTCTCCGCGCCGGGCTGGTCCAGGATGACCCGGGAGTCGGCCATCGCGGAGGTCGCGAAGGCCAGCCGGGACGGCACGTTGGCCTTGATCAGGCCGGTGACCACGTCCACCGAGGGCCGCTGGGTGGCGAGCACCAGGTGGATGCCGGCCGCGCGGGCCAACTGGGTGATCCGGACCACCGAGTCCTCGACGTCGCGCGGCGCGACCATCATCAGGTCGGCCAGCTCGTCGACGATCACCAGCAGGTACGGGTACGGCCTCAGCTCGCGCTCGCTGCCCAGTGGCGGGGTGACCTTGCCGGCCCGCACCGCCGCGTTGAAGTCGTCCACGTGCCGGAAGCCGAACGCCGCGAGGTCGTCGTAGCGCATGTCCATCTCGCGCACCACCCACTGGAGGGCCTCGGCGGCCTTCTTGGGGTTGGTGATGATCGGCGTGATCAGGTGCGGGATGCCCTCGTACGCGGTCAGCTCGACCCGCTTGGGGTCGACCAGCACCATCCGCACCTCGTCCGGGGTGGCCCGGGCGAGGATCGAGGTGATCAGGCAGTTGATGCAGGACGACTTTCCCGCGCCGGTCGCGCCGGCCACCAGGATGTGCGGCATCTTGGCGAGGTTGGCCATCACGGTGTGGCCCTCGACGTCCTTGCCCATGCCGACGACCATCGGGTGCGAGTCCTCGGCGGCCGTGCGCGAGCGCAGCAGGTCGCCGAGGTTGACCATCTCGCGGTCCCGGTTGGGGATCTCGATGCCGACCGCGGACTTGCCCGGGATCGGGCTGATGATCCGCACGTCCGGGCTGGCCACCGCGTACGCGATGTTCTTGGCGAGCGCGGTGATCCGCTCCACCTTGACGGCCGGTCCGAGCTCGACCTCGTAGCGGGTGACCGTCGGACCCCGGGTGAAGCCGGTGACCTTGGCGTCCACCTTGAACTCGGTGAAGGTGCCGGTGAGCTGGGCGACCACCTCGTCGTTGAGGGCACTGCGGGCCTTGGCCGGGCCGCCGCGCTCCAGCAGGTCGAGCGAGGGCAGCGCGTAGGTGACGCCCTCGCCGAGCTGGAGCTGCTCCATCCGCACCGGCGCCGCGCCGTGCTCCTCGGGCGCGCCCGGGCCACCGCTGCGGGCGGCCGGGACGGCGGGCTCCTCCGGCGGGGCGGTGCGGTCCTGGACCTGGTGCATCATGTCCGCCACCGCGGAGGAGGCGGGCACGCCGTAGACCAGCGCGCCGTCCAGGTCGGCGGCCGCGCCGGCGGCGAGGTCGCGGGTGGCGTACGGGTCCAGTGGCTCCTTGTCCAGGGAGATCCGCCCGGCGTCCTCCGGCTCCTCGGTCTGCTTGCGCCGGCGGCGGCGCCGGCGGGCGGCCACCTCGTCCGAGGGGTCGTCACCGTCGGTGTCCACGGTGAACGGCAGCGCGTCGGGGTCGGCGTCCTCCGGCGGGTCGGTGGACAGCTCGCGCTCCGGCGTGCGCCCCCAGTGCTGCTCGTCCTCCGGCCCGGGCTCGACCACCCCGAGCCGTATGCCGATCCCCCGCACCCGGTCGCCGATCCGGTTGATCGGAGTGGCGGTGACCACCAACAGGCCGAAGAAGGACAGCAGCAGGAGCAGCGGCACGGCGAGCGCCGGCCCGGCGGCGGCCATCATCGGGGTGGACACGGCCCAGCCGATGATCCCGCCGGCCGCCCTTATCCGGGAGGCGCCGCTGCCCATCATGGGCGCGCCGCAGCCGATGTGGACCAGGCCGAGGACGCCGACCAGCAGCGCGCTCAGCCCGATCATGATCCGGCCGTTGGCCTCCGGCAGCTCCGGGTGGCGCCAGAGCCGGATCGCGATCCCGGCCAGCAGGAAGGGCACCAGCACGTCGAGCCGGCCGAACAGCCCGGACACCACGGCGGTGGCCGCCTCGGTCAGCCAGCCGGCGGAGCTGAACCAGGTGCCGGCGGCGACCATCAGCGCGAGCCCGAACAGCAGCAGGCCCACCCCGTCCTTGCGATGGTCGGGGTGGAGGTTCCTGGCACCCCGGAAGATCGCGGCGATCGGGCTCGCCAGGGCGTTGAGCGCGCCCATCAGCACCGACCTGGACGGTTTCGGCGGGGGCGGGGCCGGCTTGGCCGCCGTCCTCTTCGCGGGAGCCGCCTTCTTCGCCGCCGCCTTCTTCGCGGGCGGCTTGCCCGAGGCCTTCGCCGCGGCCTTCTTGGACGGTCCCGGACTCGTCTTACGTGCTGCGTTCCCGGGCGTGCGAGTGGCCATGGGTCAGCAGCCTACCGGGGCGGGCGACCACTGCACACGTGCCCGAGCCCGGGTGCCCGGACGTGTCGCAGACACCCCGTCACCCTGACCGGGTTTCACCCGTTCGCACCCACCGGACCACCCGTACGGGTGAACCGCCGACGGCGGGTCAGGAGCTGCCCGGGCGCATCGCGTCCAGCGCCCGGCGCAGCCCCACGAGCTTGCGCTCCAGGTGCGCGGCGGTGGCGGCCACCCCGGCGTCCTCGGCCCCGTCCAGCTGCTTGCCGAGCGCCTCCGCCTGCTCCTCGACCGCCGCCAGCCGCGCGGACAGCTCGCCCAGCAGCGCCCCGCCGAGAGCCTGCTCGCCGCCGCCCTCCTCCAGCCGCAGGCGCAGCAGCGCCGCCTGTTCCTTCAGCTGGCAGTTCTTCGCGTACAGGTCGACGAAGACGGAGACCTTGGCGCGCAGCACCCACGGGTCGAAGGGCTTGGAGATGTAGTCCACCGCGCCGGCCGCGTAACCGCGGAAGGTGTGGTGCGGGCCGTGGTTGATCGCGGTCAGGAAGATGATCGGGATGTCCCGGGTGCGCTCGCGGCGCTTGATGTGGGCGGCGGTCTCGAAGCCGTCCATCCCCGGCATCTGGACGTCCAGCAGGATCACCGCGAAGTCGTCGGTGAGCAGCGCCTTGAGCGCCTCCTCACCGGAGGCCGCGCGCACCAGCGTCTGGTCCAGGGCCGAGAGGATCGCCTCCAGCGCCAGCAGGTTCTCCGGTCGGTCGTCGACCAGGAGGATCTTGGCCTTCTGCATCAGGGCTCGCCCTCCTGTCGCCTGCCTGCCGCCCGGTGCAGGCACCCGCGTGCTGCCCACCGCTACCCCGGTCATGCTAGCCGCACCCCCTCGTCCGGCACATCGCCCCGTCGTCACCCGATCCGGAGCGGCGCGCAGCCAGTGCTCCGGCGCACGCTCACCAGCGTGTCGCCGCCCGGTCACTGTTCGCAACGATCGGTGACCCTACCCGGTTCCCGGGCCCGGCCGCCAGCAAACCGATCGACCGGCTGGCGTGAACCCCGGGGCCCGGTCCGGGGTTCACGCCTCCCCGCGCGGTCACGCGCGGTCCCCGTTCAACCATTCGTGCATCACCGACAGCAGGTGGTCGGTCTCCACCGGCTTGGTGATGTGGTCGGTGGCGCCCGCCTCCAGTGACTTCTCCCGGTCGCCCTTCATCGCCTTGGCCGTCAGCGCGATGATCGGCAGGCCTGCGAACTGGGGCATCCGGCGGATCGCCTCGGTGGTCGCGTAGCCGTCCATCTCCGGCATCATGATGTCCATCAGGACCAGCGCCACGCTCTCGTGCTGCTCCAGCATCTCGATGCCCTCCCGGCCGTTCTCCGCGTACAGGACGGTCAGGCCGTGCTGCTCCAGCACGCTGGTGAGGGCGAACACGTTGCGGACGTCGTCGTCCACGATCAGGACCTGCTGGCCGTCGAAACGCCGGTCCCCGTTGACCGGGCGGGGCTGCACGGGCTCCGCCGCCCGCGGCCCGGCGACGCTCTCCAGGGCGGCACTGCGCCGGCGCTCCACGGCACCGCGGCGGCGCTCCTCGGCCAGCTCGCGGACCTCCTGGGCCCAGTGGTCGGCCGGGTTCTCACCGACCGGCACCGGCAGGCCCACCGGGGTCACCCCGACCGAGGCGCGCGGCGCCAGGCCGTTCGGAACGGCCGGGCGCGGCTCGCCGACGGGCTCCGGGGCCTCGGTGCGCAGCGGCAGGTAGAGCGTGAAGGTGGAGCCCTTGCCCAGCTCGCTCTCGGCGTGGATCTCCCCGCCGAGCAGCCGGGCGATCTCTCGGCTGATGGACAGGCCGAGGCCGGTGCCGCCGTACTTGCGGCTGGTGGTGCCGTCGGCCTGCTTGAACGCCTCGAAGATCTCCCGCAGCTTGTTGCCGGGGATGCCGATGCCGGTGTCGGAGACCGAGAAGGCGATCAGCTCGTCGTCCGGGTCCTGGATCGAGCCGGACTCCAGCAGCCGCTCGCGCACGTGCTGCGGGGCCTCCCGGCCGGCCGGGCGGATCGAGAAGTCGACGGCCCCGGCGTCGGTGAACTTCACCGCGTTGGAGATCAGGTTGCGCAGGACCTGCTGGAGCCGCTGCTCGTCGGTGTGGAGGGTGACCGGCAGGGCGGGCGAGACCCGGACGGCGAAGTCCAGGTTCTTGTCCAGCGCGACCGGCTGGAAGGTGGCCTCGACGTAGTCGACCAGCTGGACCAGGGCGATCCGGGCCGGGCGGACGTCCATCTTGCCGGCCTCGACCTTGGACAGGTCGAGGATGTCGTTGATCAGCTGGAGCAGGTCGGAGCCCGCGCCGTGGATGGTGTCGGCGAACTCGACCTGCTTGGGCGAGAGGTTGCCCTCGTTGTTGTCGGAGAGCAGCTTGGCCAGGATCAGCAGCGAGTTGAGCGGGGTGCGCAGCTCGTGCGACATGTTGGCGAGGAACTCGCTCTTGTACCGGGAGGCCAGGGCGAGCTGCTCGGCGCGTTCCTCCAGGACCTGCCGGGCCTCCTCGATCTCGCCGTTCTTGATCTCGATGTCGCGGTTCTGCTGGGCGAGTTGCTCGGCCTTCTCCTGCAACTCCTCGTTGGTGCGCTCCAGTTCCTCCTGGCGGGCTTCCAACTCGGCCGACCGCATCGAGAGTTCGGCGGTCAGCCGCTGGGACTCCAGCAGCAGGCCCTCGGTCTTGGTGTTGACGCTGATGGTGTTGACGGTGACGCCGATCAGGTCGGCGATCTGGTTCAGGAAGTCCAGCGCGACGGTGGTGAAGGAGCTGAAGGTGGCCAGCTCGATCACGCCCAGCAGCCGGCCCTCGAACAGCACCGGCAGCACCACGATGTGGGCCGGGGAGGCCTCGCCGAGCCCGGAGGCGATCTTCAGGTACCCGGGCGGCGCCTCCTTGAGGATGATCGCCCGCTTCTCCACCGCGGCCTGGCCGATCAGCGACTCTCCGGGGCGGAAGGTGGTCGGCATCGCCCGCCGCTGGTAGCCGTAGCTGCCGATCAGGCGCAGCACGGTGTCGTTCTCGTCGTCGTCCTCGGTGATCAGCTCGGCGGTGCGGCCGGCCGGCTGGGCGAGGAAGAAGGCGCCGTGCTGGGCGGAGACCACCGGGGTCAGCTCGGTCATGATCAGCGAGGCCACCGCCTCCAGGTCCCGGCGGCCCTGGAGCAGGCCGGAGATCCGGGCCAGGTTGGTCTTGAGCCAGTCCTGCTCCTGGTTGGTGCGGGTGGTCTCGCGCAGGTTGGCGATCATCTGGTTGATGTTGTCCTTGAGCTCGTCGAGCTCGCCCGCGGCGTCCACGTCGATCCGCAGGCTCAGGTCGCCCCTGGTGACCGCGGTGGCGACCTGGGCGATCGCGCGCACCTGCCGGGTCAGGTTGTTGGCCAGCTCGTTCACCGACTCGGTGAGGTCCTGCCAGGTGCCGTCCACGCCGGGCACCCGGGCCTGGCCGCCGAGCCGTCCGTCGGTGCCCACCTCGCGGGCCACCCGGGTGACCTCGTCGGCGAACGCGGAGAGCTGGTCGACCATGGTGTTGATGCTGGTCTTGAGCTGGAGGATCTCGCCGCGGGCGTCGACGTCGATCTTCTGCGAGAGGTCGCCGCGGGCGACCGCGGTGATCACCAGCGCGATGTTCCGCACCTGGCCGGTGAGGTTGTTGGCCATCAGGTTGACGTTGTCGGTCAGGTCCTTCCAGATCCCGGCGACGCCCGGCACGCTCGCCTGACCGCCCAGGGTGCCGTCGGTGCCCACCTCGCGGGCCACCCTGGTGACCTCCACCGCAAAGGAGGAGAGCTGGTCGACCATGGTGTTGAGCGTCGCGGCGAGGGCCGCCACCTCGCCCTGCGCGTCGATGGAGATCTTCTTGGAGAGGTCGCCGCGGGCCACCGCGCCGGCGACCTCGGCGATGTTGCGCACCTGGCCGGTCAGGTTGGATGCCATGAAGTTGACGTTGTCGGTCAGGTCCTTCCAGATGCCCGACACCCCGCGCACCCGGGCCTGGCCGCCCAGGATGCCCTCGGTGCCCACCTCGCGGGCCACCCGGGTCACCTCGTCGGCGAAGGCCGACAGCTGGTCGACCATGGTGTTGACGGTCGTCACCAGCTCCAGGATCTCGCCCCGGGCGTCGACGGTGATCTTCTTGGAGACGTCGCCGCGCGCCACCGCCGTGGTCACCTCGGCGATGTTCCGGACCTGGCTGGTCAGGTTGTTGGCCATCAGGTTGACGGAGTTGGTCAGGTCCTTCCAGATCCCGGCCACACCGGGCACGCTGGCCTGCCCGCCGAGGATGCCCTCGGTGCCGACGTCCCGGGCGACCCGGGTCACCTCGTCCGCGAAGGCGCCCAGCTGGTCCACCATCGTGTTGATGGTGTTCTTCAGCTCCAGGATCTCCCCGCGCGCGTCCACCTGGATCTTCTGCGACAGGTCGCCCTTGGCCACCGCTGTCGTCACCTGGGCGATGTTGCGGACCTGATCGGTGAGGTTGTTCGCCATGAAGTTGACGTTGTCGGTCAGGTCCCGCCAGACCCCGGCCGCCCAGGGCACCTGGGCCTGACCGCCGAGCCGCCCCTCGGTGCCCACCTGGCGGGCCACCCGGGTCACCTGCTCGGCGAAGCCGGAGAGCTGGTCCACCATCGTGTTGATGGTGTTCTTCAGCTCCAGCATCTCCCCGCGCGCGTCCACCTCGATCTTCTGCGAGAGGTCCCCGCGCGCCACCGCCGTGGTCACCTGGGCGATGTTGCGCACCTGACCGGTCAGATTGTCGGCCATGAAGTTCACCGAGTCGGTCAGGTCCCGCCAGACCCCGGCCACACCCGGCACCTGGGCCTGCCCGCCGAGCCGGCCCTCCGTCCCCACGTCCCGGGCCACCGCGGTGACCTGGGCGGCGAATCCGTTCAACTGGTCCACCATCGTGTTGACGGTGTTCTTCAGCTCCAGCATCTCGCCGGCCACCTCGACGGTGACCTTGCGGGACAGGTCGCCCTTGGCCACCGCCGTGGTCACCTGGGCGATGTTGCGCACCTGCGCGGTCAGCCGGCCCGCCATGGTGTTGACCGAGTCCGCCAGGTCCTTCCAACTGCCCGAGACACTGCGGACCTTGGCCTGGCCGCCGAGCTTGCCCTCGGTGCCGACCTCGCGGGCCACCCGGGTCACCTCGTCGGTGAACTCGGAGAGCTGGTCCACCAGCCCGTTGACGGTCCGCCCGATCTTCAGGTACTCGCCGCGCAGCGGGTGGCTCACCCCGTTGCTGTGCAGCGAGCGCAGCTCCATCTTCTGGTCCAGGTCACCCTCGGCGATCGAGGTCAGCACCCGGCCCACCTCGGCCATCGGGCGGGCCAGGTCGTCGATCAGCGCGTTGCAGTTGTCGACCGCCGCCATCCAGGCGCCCTCGCCCGCGCCGGTCTCCAGCCGCTCGTTCAGCCGGCCCTCGCGGCCCACCGCCCGTCGCACCCGTGCCAGTTCGCCGGTCAGGTGCTGGTTGCGCTCGGCGACCTCGTTGAACACCGCGGCGATCTCGGCCAGCGGACCGTCCCCGGGGACGGTCAGCCGGCGGCGGAAGTTTCCGTCCCGCATCGCGGTCAGCGCCGACAGCAGCTTGCGCAGCTCGGCGGGCTCCGCGCCACGGTTGTGGCTCGCCCGCCGGCCGGCCGCGTTCCGCGGCACGGCCCCGGGGCGCCCACCGCGCGGGGCGGGCGGCGTCGTTCCGGTTGCGTCCTTGGTGGCCGAACTCAACGGGCCCCTCCCACATCGTGAACTGTCCGGTGACCGACCGTGCCGGTGCGGCACGCACCCGGGCACCGGCCCGGCTGGGCTGCGTACCGGCGGCCCGAGAGGCGCCGGCACCCACACGACCGTACTGCTCCCACCGGCCGTCGCGGACCCCCCAGTCTGGCAGCACCGGCAGCGGGTGCACGGCCGGTTGTGCTCGGTTCGTACCGCACCGTCCGAAACAGGTGGGCAGAATCACCCTCTGGTGCCTGTTTCGACTCCCCGCCCCCACGGGGAACCAAGCGGAAAGTAGGGTGGAGCGCTGCACCGGGCCACGACCCGACCCAGCGCCGCCGCTCACCCCGACGGCGCGCACGGGGAGTCGGCGCCGCACCCCGGACAGCCAGGGCATGAGCAGCAGAGGAGAAGTGGCAACGTGGTCACCGCGCGCGCAGCCGCCACCTTCGACCCCGACGGCCGGTCCGCGGCCGCCGCGCGGGGTTTCGTCCGGGACGCTCTGCTCGGCTGGGGCCTGCCCGAGGTCGTCGACGACGCGGTCGTGCTGGTCAGCGAGCTCGTCACCAACGCCGTCGTGCACGCCGGCACCGCCGCGGAGGTCTGCTGCCTGCGCGAGGAGGAGAGCGTCCGGATCGAGGTCACCGACCACCACCCCGAGCGCGGCCTGCCCTCGCTCGGTGACGGTCCGGTCACCGCCTCCGACCGCTACGCCGACCCGGACGGCGAGGGCGGCCGCGGCCTGCTGATGTGCTCCGCCCTCGCCGAACGGTGGGGCGTCGAGTACGCGGCCGGCCGCAAGACCGTCTGGTTCCGCCTCCAGCTGCCCGCACACGTGCTCGGCACCCGCTATGCCGTTCCCGCGACCCCCGGCAGCGATCTGCCCAGCGGCCCCGGCCCGGTGCACGTCGCCGTCGTCCAACTCGACGAGGACGGCCGGGTGCTGGCCTGGAACCCGGACGCCGAGGCGCTCTTCCAGTACCCCGCCGCCGCCGTCCTCGGCCGCCCCTGGGCCGACCTCGCGGTCTGGCCGCAGTCCCCCGACCGAGGCCTCGGCCTGACCGACACCCTGCGGATGGCCCGCTGGGAGGGCGGCTACGGCATCCGCCTCCAGGACGGCCGCGAGGTCGAGGTGTACGGCGTCCAGGTCCGGCTGCGCGACACCGAGGGCGTCCCCTCCACCCTCTGTCTGCTCGTCCTCGAACCAGACCGCGCGGTGCTGCGCTCCCCCGCCCGCGCCCTGCCCGGCGACCGCCCCGACCCGGCCGGTCCCCGGCTTGACCTGCTGGCCGGCCCGGTCGCCACCGACGACCTCGACACCCTGCTCCAGCGCACCGTCGAACGCGCCCGCGACCTGCTCGACGGCGACGCTGCGTACCTGCTGCTCACCACCGAGGACGAGGCCGAGTTCGAGGTCCGGGCCGCCACCGGCCTCACCGCCGGACACCGCCGGCACTCCCGCTTCCCGGTCGGGACCGGCAACCGCTACGACTCCGCCCGGCTGCCCTCCGTCCACGAGGACCTCTCCACCCGGCCCACCGGCCTGCCACTGCTCTCCGGCAGCGGCATGCGCTCGCTGGTCACCGTCCCGCTCAAGGTCGAGGGCCGGCTGATCGGCTCCCTCGGCATCGCCGCCGCCGTACCCGGCCGCTACGACAACGAGGACGCGCTCCGCCTCCAGTTCGCCGCCGACCGGGTCGCCCTCGCCGTTGAGAGCACCCGGCTGACCGAGCTCGAACAGCTCCGCCGCGGCTCGCTCTCCTTCCTGGTCGAGGCCTCCGACCTGCTGGCCGGCACCCTCGAACACGAGCAGACCCTCGCGCTGATGGCCCAGATGGCCGTCCCCACCCTCGCCTCCTGGTGCGCCGTCTACACCACCCCCGACCACGCCTCCCCGGCCCGGCTCGCCTTCGTCCTGCACGAGGACGAGGACCGCATCGACCCGCTGCGCGACCTGCTCGGCAAGACCCCCGCCCCGGAGGCCGGCCCCACCCACGGCGTCCGGTTCTGGACGGCCCCCACCGAGACCGCCGAGGCCGGCGGCCTCACCGACGGCCCGGAACTCGCCGGACTGCTCGGCGAGACCGTCGTCCTCGCACTGACCGCCCGCAACCGCGTCATCGGCCTGCTGGTGCTCGGCGTCCCGGCCGGCGTCCGGTTCCGTCAGGAGATCCTCGAACTCGCCGAGGACCTCTCCCGCCGGGCCGCCCTCGCCCTGGACAACTCCCGCCTCTACTCCGAGCGCACCGCCACCAGCCAGGCCCTCCAGCGCAGCCTGCTCCCACCGGACCTGCCGGAGATCCCCGGCGTCGAGGTGGACGTCTACTACCAGGCGGCCGGCGAGGGCAACGAGGTCGGCGGCGACTTCTACGACCTGTTCACCATCCGCGAGGGCACCTACGGCTTCGCCATCGGCGACGTCTGCGGCACCGGCCCCGAGGCCGCCTCGGTCACCGGCCTGGCCCGGCACTCCCTGCGGCTGCTCGCCCGCGAGGGCCTCGACGCCCCGCAGGTGCTGCGCCGGCTCAACGCGGCCATCCTGGACGAGGGTTCACGCAGCCGCTTCCTCACCCTGCTCTACGGCGAACTGACGCCCCGACCGGACGGCAGCACCGAGCTCTCCCTGGTCTGCGCCGGCCACCCGCTGCCGCTGCGGCTGCGCACCGACGGCCAGGTCGACCGCGCCGCCACCCCGCAGCCACTGCTCGGCGTCATGGACGACCTCGACCTCACCGCCGAACACCTGGTGCTCGCCCCTGGCGAGGTCCTGCTCTGCGTCACCGACGGAGTCACCGAACGCCGCGAGGGCCGGCGGATGCTGGGCGACGACGGCCTCGCCGAGGTGCTCACCGGCTGCACCGGCCTGACCGCGGGCGCGGTCGCGGCGCGGGTGCAGCGCGCGGTCGAGCGCTTCGCGCCGGAGCCGCCGTCCGACGACATGGCGATCCTGACCCTGCGGGTGCCCACCCAGCGCCAGGCGTGAGCGGTCCGCAAGCCGCGCCGTGCTGACGCAGTCACAAATTGTTATATTCACAAGGGTACAAGCGAGCCGGTCCGGGTAAACCGATCTCACCGGGGAATCCCTCCGGCGGGGACGTGACCAGCGGCTCTCCGCTGGCCCATCACTTCCGATGGCCCATCACTTCCGACCGCAGCCCGCGCACGCTCACAGCCGTGCGCCTTCGGTGCGGTCGCGCGCATCCACTCATCGAGACGACACCCACAGCGTCACTGCGCCCTGCGCGCGCCCAGAGTGAAAGGAGCCTCCGGTGAGCAACGACGCTTCCGGGGCAACGAACGCCCGCTCCACCGGAGCCGACGCAGGTAACCTCGGCTACCTCGCGCTCGGACTCACACTGCTCGCCTACGGTCTGCTCTCCACCGGCATCCTGCACGGCGCCGGGCTCGGGGACGCGGCCCACCTCACCCACCTGCTCGGCGGCGTCACCCTCTTCATCGCGGGCCTCTGGCAGCTCCGCGGCGGCGAGGGCTTCACCGGAACCGCCTTCACCAGCCTCGGCGCCTTCTGGGCGACCTGGTCCGCGGCCGGCGGGGCGAGCAAGAACGCCGCAGGCCTCTTCCTGCTGCTGTGGGCCCTGCTCGCCCTCACCCTCACCGCCGCGAGCTGGGGCGCGGGCCTGCTCAGCCGCGCCGTCTACGGCCTGTTGACGCTCTCCCTGCTGCTCTCCGCCATCGCCACCTTCGGCGGCTACGGCGGCCTGGCCAAGACCGCCGGCTGGATCGCGGCCGCCTCCGGGCTCGCCGCCTGGTACTGGGCCACCTCCGCGCTGAGCAACGGATCCTGGGGGAAGGTCTCCCTGCCGGTCAAGTGACCGGTCCGGAACGACCTCGGTCCGAGCTCGACTGGAGCTGGGCTCCGCTTCGGCCCGACCTGGGTTCCGATCCGGCTCGACCTGAGTTCAGCCTCGGTTCAACCGACCTGCTCCAGCCGCTCCTCGGCGGTGGTGCGGGGCCGGATCTCCGTCCCGGCGGAGGCCCGGCCCCGTCGGCGTGCCACCAACGCCAGCACGGCGTAGGCGAGAAGCAGGATCACCACGGCCACGATGCCGTCCAACCAGAAGTGGTTGGCCGTCACCACCACCACGGCCACCGTCAGCACCGGATGCAGCACCATCACCCATCGCAGCGAACTGCGTGACACCCGGATCACCGCTACCGCCGCCAGCACGCACCAGGCGACGTGCACCGAGGGCATCGCCGACAACTGGTCGGCCACCACCACACCGCCGACCGCGCCGCCGTACACCGACTGCCCGTACTGGGCGGCCAGGTCCACGAAGCCGCTCTCCGGCAGCATCCGCGGCGGCGCCACCGGGATGAACTGCACCAGCAGGCAGACCGCCGTCGTGATCACCACCGTGTTGCGCACCCACGCGTAGCGGTTCCGGTGCCGCACGAACACCCAGAGCAGGACACCGAGCATGACGGCGAAGTGCATGACCGCGTAGTAGTAGTTCGCCAGCCTCGCCAGCACCGGGTACGGCGTGACCGCCTGCTGCCAGGAGGCCTCGTCCGGCAGTCCGATCACCTGCTCGGTGTGGTGGATCCAGCTCGCGCGGTCCAGCGCGTGGTCCGTACTCATCACCGAGAGGTGCCCGACCAGCTGCCAGAGCGCGAACAGCGCCAACAACGTGCCGGCCTCCCGCAACAGCGCGGACAGCGCAGGCTTCCGGCCCTTCACCGCCGCGTACGCACCCGCGTGGAGGCCGATCGCGGCGGCCCCGGCGGACTGCCAGGTCAGGGTCAGGTTCTGCATTGGCAGAGGGTAACGCAAAAAGCCCCTTCCCGGACGGGAAGGGGCTTTTCTGAAGAATTGTTCGGCGGCGTCCTACTCTCCCACAGGGTCCCCCCTGCAGTACCATCGGCGCTGTAAGGCTTAGCTTCCGGGTTCGGAATG
>NZ_JBHVFE010000155.1:0-18329 GCF_042801945.1 Kitasatospora sp. NPDC057542 | reverse complement strand
CATCACCCGCAGCCGCCTCGGACGACTCACTCGCCAAGGCTTCCTCACCCAACCCGAACGAGGCCGCTACCAGAAACGGACTTAACGCCCTCTGATCACGACATCACACAGGCCCTAGTGGCTTCTGGACGATGGTGGACCCACGGCCGGTTCTTATCCTCCGGCTTGCGCCGGTTGTACGTGGGCGCTTCGGGTGCCATGTGTGCGAGCCAGAGGACGCCGAAGTTTATGCCGACGAGTCCGGCGATGGCGGTGGCCTTGTCGTAGTCGTTGACGCAGCTCACGCCCTGGGGCTTGCGCCAGCCGACGGGGCGGGGGCTGTCGAGGACATCCCAGTAGGTGGGCTTGAGGGCGATGCCCCGCAGCAGGCGGGGAACGGAGAGGCCTGTGCTTGTCCGCCGCTCTTCCATGCGTGCGCGGAGGAGTTCGGCGAGCAGGCGCCGGGGCTCGGGGGCGGCTTGCAGGAGCTTGAAGCGCGCGATGGCCTTCCTGTTCGGCTTGACGTGCGGGGTGCGGTCCTGCGGGCTGGTGAGCCGCGCTCCCGGCGGGAGCGCGGTGCCTTCCCAGGCGGTCGGCTCCGTGAGTTCGAGCACGAGTGAGCCGTCTGCCAGGGTCATGCACAGGCTCAGCAGTTTCGCGCCGATGTCCTCCAGCGCCCTCTCGAAGCCTGAGCTGCGGTCGGAGTAGGTGTTCTGCTCGAAGAAGGCCTTGCGGTGGGCGGCCTCGTGAACGAGCGTCGAGATGGTGTCCTGGCGGTCCGTCAAGGTGTCGCGGTGGAACGCGATGACGTCGGTGGCGGTGTAGTACTTTCCTGCCGTTCCGCAGCCGATGTCCTCGCTTTCGCTGTAGACCCGGACCTTTCCTATGCTGTCTGGCCCAAGGGCGGCCCGGAAGAGGGCCACGGCCAGGGGCGTTTCAAAGTCCCGGTGATCACGTGAGTCCGCAGGCCAGAGCGGTCTGGAGGGTCCGGGGCGGCCCGTCACGTACGCATCGAAGCTCCGGTTGAACGAGGTGACCTTGCCAAGTCGCCTTGAACCGCTGGAGCTTCGATGTGCCGCCAGTCTGCCACCGTCTGTCTCGTCAAGTCGCCCGCTCTGGAGGATGTAGCGGGGCTCTCGCTGGCGGAGCGCCTGTGGGCGCTGCCCGATCCGCGTCGGCGGCGCGGTGTGCGTCACCCGTTTGTGGCGGTGCTGCTGCTTGCCGCCTCGGCGGTGGTCGCCGGCGCGCGCTCGTATGCGGCGATCGGCCAGTGGTCCACGAGTGCTCCGCAGCACGCCCTGGCGCGGCTGGGCGCTCGTGTGGCGGGCGTGTTGGGGGTGCGCGTCGCGCCGAGCGCTGCCACGATCCGGCGGATCGTCAACCTGGTCTGTCCCGGCGGCCTGGCCGATCTGACCGGTGCGGATCCCGGCGGTGCGGACTCGGTTTCCGTGGATGGCAAGGCCGCCCGTGGCTCCCGGCTCGGCCGGACTCCCGCCGCCCACCTGCTGGCCGCGATGACCGGCGACGGCCGGACCATCACCCAGTTGCGGGTTCCCGACAGGACCAACGAAATCACCTGCTTCGCCGCGCTGCTGGAGCCTTACGACCTGGATGGGGTCACGGTCACCGCCGACGCCCTGCACACCCAGCGTGCCCACGCGCGCTTTCTCGTGGAGGAGAAGAAGGCCCACTACCTGCTGGTGGTCAAGGCCAACCAGCCCGAGCTGCACCGCCGACTGCGGTCACTGCCGCGGAAGGACGTCACCGCGAGGCGCTATGACCGCGAGACCGGCCACGGCCGCAAGGAGACCCGCGTGACCAGAGCCCTCACCATCACCGGCCTCGGCCTGGACTTCCCGCACGCCGTCCAGGCCGTCCGCATCCTGCGACACCGCACCGACCTCAAGACCGGCACGGTGAGCCGCCAGACCGTCTACGCGATCACGGACCTGACCTCGCAACAGGCATCACCCCAGCGCCTGGGCCAACTCGCCAGGTCGCAGTGGACCATCGAGAACCGGCTTCACTTCGTCCGCGACACCACCTTCGCCGAGGACGCCTCGAAGATCCGCAGCGGCCACGGACCCGAGAACATGGCGACCCTCCGCAACCTGGCGATCAACACGCTGCGGCAGCACGGGCACCGCAACATCGCCGCCGGCCTCCGCCACGTCTCCTACGAGCCCTTCAACAGGCCGCTGGACCTCTTGGGTATCGCCTGACCAGCCGGTCTACATGATCACCGGTACTTTGAAACACCCCTGGGGCCACGGCGTAGTCGAGGTTCCGCAGCTGTGCGGCGGTGAGGGAACCGAAGGAGATCCACTCGGTCTTGCTCTCGCGCCTGCGGGTTTCCGTCTGGACTGCCGCGCGCCGACGTTCTACGCCGAGAAGTTCCATGAGCGAACGGTGCTGGTGCAAAGGCAGTTCGGTTTCGACCATGAGCACGCCTCGGTCCATCAGCCAGGCCCCGTCCTCCATTCCTTCAGGGCCTTCGACGTTCTCATTTCCACTGCTGCAGTACAGGCGGACCCCGGCGGGGAAAGCGCGCTTGGCTGCGCTGCGGAATTCGCGCTTGACGTTGTAGTCACCGACCCTTCCGAAATACTGCTCCTGCGATGCGATCGTCTTCCGGGCGAGTGCCAGACCGACGAAGTGGTCGATCACGTCGGGGTCGGAGCATCCAGCGAGCGCCTGGCTCAGGTAGTGGTCGAGCGCGCGGCCGTCGACGATGGTGCGGTCCCGGTTCTGGTCGCTCTACGCCATGTCCAGGGGGAGGTCGTAGCTGGCGGAGAGACGAGGGTCGGTGCTGACCAGGATCCCCCCGATGAAGATCCTCCCGGGGGTTCCGTCGAACATGATTCGGGCCTTGTCGCGTGGTGGGGTGTAGTCGGGCTGTGCGAGGTGCAGGACGCGGGAGATAGCGTCGTCGGCGACGTGCTTGGGGCACTGGATGGTGATCTTGGTTCCGGTGGTGCGTTCGCCGGGGTACAGCGTGTACACGAGAGTCGCGGCGGCTTTGTCGCCTCGCATTGGGACAATCCCGTCCAGGGGGCTGCGGTTCTCGATGCTCGGGGTGAATTTGTATCCCACGGTCTCGAACCAGATTTCCCCGATCTCGGGGTCGCGGGCCAGCACGAGGGCGGCGAGCTTCTTTCCTTCGCCGAACTGGCCGATCTGCTGGCTGGTCTTGTTGGACGCTCCGAGCACGAATGCGTCCTGTGTGATTCCGGGGCCCTGGTCCTCGATGGTGAGGAGTCCGTCGGCCCAGAACACGGCAGCCTTGGAGTCTTCGTCAAGGGCGTTGGCAATCAGCTCGACAATCGCCCTGGGAGTGGTCCACTTCTTCACGTAGTCGGGGGAGATGGGGAACGGCATCGAAATTCCGTTCCCGCGCAGAGCGGGCTTCCGGTTTGTGCTCATGGCCTCTTCCTCGCCTTTCACGACCATTTCTTGTTGGCCGTTTTGGATGAGGCAGAAGCTAGGCATTCCCAGGACGCAATCAAGGCCCTGTTCCCGTGCGGGTTTTGTTGATTTCACGGGTAGGTGACGTGCGGCGGTGGGGCTACCCGGACCGGGGACAAACGGCGTACCGGTTCGTCGGGGTGCCTGGTGCCGCTGGACCTGGCGGGGGCAGGACGACAGGGCGAGGATCCGGCAGCGGGCCTCGCCTGGCGCGGCTCGGTCCCCTTCTCGTCTGCTCTTGGACAGCGCAGTCACCGCTACATTCGGATGCGGGAGCGGTGGCGCGCTACGCCGGGGCCCGGTAGGGGCGGGGTAGTCGTGGTGGCGTGTGTTACGTGGGCGAGGGGCCTCCTGCGGGCGGGTTCGGGCGCCGGCCAGCATGCGGCTGGCGTTCCATTCGGCGCCCGGCTCGCGCGGGTGCGCCTTGCTTGCGTCGCTGCCGGTACGGGGTCTCGCGTTCTCGGTCTTCTGCGATCCGCTGGCGCGGGTCGAGGTCGGAACGGGTGTTCGCCTCTTCTGTCAGCTGATTCAGATGGTCCTGGTAGCTGGTGACCTTCGCCCGAAGTCTGGCCGCCGCCGATAGGAGGTCTCTTGCCTGACCGTCGGCATCTCGGGTGTCGCGTTCGACGGCGCTCTCGAGGGTCTGGTTGGCGGCGTGCGGGTGCTGCAGTTGGTGGGACGTTGTTGCGCGGAGTGCGCGGGCGCGGGTCAGCGCGGCGGTGGCGGCGGTGAGCGCGCTGTTGGCGGCGTCCCTCGCAAGCTCCGCCTGTTCCCGTAGCTGGCGGGCCTCGCCTTGCTGTGCCGTGCGCGTCATGCCGCGAAGGAGTAGATGCGCGGGGCCGGCGTGAGCGCGACGCTCGGCGTCGTCGGCGGCTTGGTGGAGTGCGAGGGAACGGCGTATGTGGGCGTTGCTGCTCTGGAAGTTGGCGGTGGCTTCCCGTGCCGTCTCGGCAGCCGCGCGGCCGGCTTGGATGCCCTGGCGTACCGCACGCGCGGCCGGACCGCGGCCGTGCTCGGCGTCGGTTGTCAGCGCGGCGGCTTCCGTCTCGGCTCTCTTCGCCTGGTCTACGAAGTGGCGGATGGCTTCCTTCAGCCAGGAGAGCTGCCGCGTGAGCGTCGCGGCGGGCACGTGGCCGTGGGGCCGGTCGGTCCACGATGTCGTGGTCGGGATTGACGGCTGCCTGGGTGCGTCATGCCACAGGGCTTCGAGGTTGCTGAGCACTGCATCGTCGGCGCCGGGCGTCCGTTCACTACCTACGGCGTCGAGGATCTGGCCGACTCTGCCGACCTGCAGGTCGTGTTCGAGTCTGGCCAGGATGCGGTGGTCGTCCAGTCGCTCCTGGAGTGAGGGCGGCGGTGTACTGCGGCGGGCGGCCAGGTCGGCAAGGGCGCGGACGTAGGCCTCCGGGGTGATCGCACCGGCGTCCAACGCCTGCTGGAGTTCTCGGTGTTCGACTTCTTCTCTGGCCTGCTCCTGCCGGGCTGCTTCTTCCTGGCGCGCCTGCTCGAGAATGCGCTGTTCCCGGCGGAGCTGTTCGAGCGGCTCGGTCCCCGGGTGCTGCGTCAGGGTCTCGAAAATCCGTTGCACCTGGAGGCCCATCAGGAGCCGCTCGCGTTGGCCGGAGGTCCTGGTGGCGTAGAGGATGTCTCCCACCGCGGTGGAGAGCCAGCTGTAGACGGTGTCGCCGATGTTCGCAGTGCCGGAGGTGATGGGATCGCTCATGCCTGGCTCCCGGCGGTCGGGCCCGTCCTGGCGGCGCACGGGCGGTCAGCTGACGAAGCCGTCGCGGGCGCCGTTCGGCGGCGGCGCCTCCTACAGTTTCGCGCCGAAGCCCTGGGCATCAAGGGCGGGCCCGCACGCCTCCCGTGCTGCGGGAAGCGCCGGGTCCGGTTATCGCGTCACGGGATCGTGGGCCGGGCTGCCGGCTCAGCGCCGCCGCCTGCCATGCGGAGGGAACACGAAGGCGAGGATCACGCCCACGGCGACTACGGCGATCGGCGCGAAGAGGTTCGGGAAGCTGGCCGCGGGATCGTCAGTGTCCACCATGGGCCCGGCCGTGAAAAATCCCACGATGATGAGCAGGTGTGGGAAGTACCGGATGAACCTTCGTGTGAGCAGCGCCAGCCCGGGCATGGTGGCCTCCCTTTCAATCCGGGGGGTCCACGGTAGCGCGAATCATGCTGGCGTGAGGAGGCTTATCCGGCGGCGAACCGCCAGAACGGTGGCGTTGGTCTCGGGATCTGGGGCAATGGCGGTGAGCATCTTCAGGAGCGGCCGCGCGCTGGCGAGGGCCTCGGCGTCGGGAACGTCCTTCCAGGAGGCGGCGGCCTGGCGGGCGCTGGAGCGTGCGGGTCGGCTCGCGGGTCCTTCGGCCTGTGCCCAGCCCTGGGCGATGTAGGTCCACAGCTCGGCGGCGTAGCGGTAGTCGCCCGACATCCAGGCGAGGTCGGCACGCACGCCGGCAGTGGTAAGCGTGGCGGGGTGGCGCTCACCGTGAGTGGCTGTCAGGTCAGCGAGCAGGCGGTCTGCCTGCGCGGCGGCTCGGGCGAAGTCGTGGGCGCGGCCGGCCTCGTACACCGCCTGCAGGGCCTGGTCGTGTTCGGGGGAGACGCTGCCTTGGCCGGCCGGGGCCGGGGTGGCGGTTGGTGGGGTGAGCGGCTCGCCCGGGGCCAGTGGGCGGGTACTCCCGTCCGGGTTGATCTGCAGTCTGAGTCGCTGCTCGGTTCGGGTGTCGTGGATGGCGGCTGCAATTGGCCCGCCCGAGCCTGCGGCGTCGAGGGCGAGCTGCGGCAGGACGATACGTGCCGGGTCAACGCCGGGAGGCACGTCTATGGGCTCGCCGTCGATGAGTGTGGCACCGTCCGGGCCGATGCGCACCTGGATGTCGGTCACGTCGCTCCTCCGGGGACAGGAAGGGTACTGGTGCCTCCGGCGCTGGGGAAGGAGGGTGCAGCCCAACCGCGGTAGCGCAGGCGCCAGGTGCCGTTGGTGAAGTCGGCACGGGGGCGGATGCCGATGATGCCGTCGCCGGCGATGTCGTTGCTGGCGACCATGTCGTTGCCCAGGTACAGGGCGACGTGGCCGGCGGCGGAGCCGCTGTCGTAGAAGAGGAGTGCTCCTGCGGGGGGCGCGTTGTCGCCCGGGTGGGCGTCGCCGGTGGCGACGAGGCGCTGCCAGTGGACGTTGGCGGAATCGGAGCCGGATGATCCCCAGCCGTAGGCCTGCGCGACGAAGTTGTCGCAGAGGCGGTGGAAGTCGGAGCGTCCGCTGGTGGAGGCGGCTCGGGCGGCTGCGATGGCCTGGGCGGTGGTACGGGGGTTGTGGGTCGTGAAGCTGCCTGTGGGGTCAGTGGTGGTGGCCTGGTCGGTGGTGGGGGTGGTGGTGTCGCAGCCCTTGTACACGGAGGTGACGGCGGCGCTGCCCCAGGTGGTGCTAACGAGTCCTGCGGCACTCTGCTCCCACTTGGCGTAGGCCTTGCGGTAGCGCTCGTCGGGGCGCTGGACGTCTGCGGCGACATCGGTCAGGGGTCGTGTCTGCCAGTCGCGGGTCTTGACGAGTACGTCGTAGAAACCGTTGGAGGCGTAGACGGGGTCGGTGATCTGGGTCGCGCTGCCCCACCCCTGACTCGGCCTCTGCTGGAAGAGACCGAGGCTGTCGCGGTCGCCGTGGGTGAGGTTCTCGAGGGTTGACTCCTGCATGGCGGTGGCGACGGCGATGACGGCCGCCCGCGGGCTGAGGTTCCTGGTCCGTGCAACGTTGGTGATGGTCGCCGCGTTGCGTCTTTGCTGGTCGGACCATTGCGGGGTCTGCTGGGGGCCTTGCGGGCTCATCGGTACGACGACGGCCTGGCCGTTCTGGTCTGAGGCGTCGTTCCAGCCTGTTGCGGCGGGGGCGGTGCCGGGGCCTTGCTGACCGGTGCCGACCGGGTCGATGACACCGGTGCATGTCGCGGTGTTGGCCGCCGCCTTGGCGTCGCCGGCGGCCGCCATGAGAATCACTGACAGGCCGCTCGCCGTGATGAGCAGCAGTGCGAGGAGGCCCAGTGCGATCTTCCTCACCTCGCTGTCCCTTCGGTTGAGGGCGCGTCCGGGGTGGTGGCAGGTACGTGCGGATCCCGTTGGTCGGGATTTCGTCCGGTGGTTTCCCGTCCTGCGGATTCCTGTGCCGCATGCGATGCGGATGCGCTGCCGCCACAGCCCCTCGGCGCATGTAATAGGGGCGGCAGCTGGCCTGCTGCTATTCGAAGGGGAGAGAGAAGGGACCGGGGCTTCGGGGTCGACATCCGCCGAGCCTGCCGGAAATCGAAGGTTATCCGCTGCGACGCTGATCCGCAATTTCCCTGCCAGTTACCCGGAAAGGCAAGGGGTGCTTTATCTGCGCGCGGCCTCTAGGGACAGGTTGGGTCTATGCTTCACACGGTTCATGCGATGTTCCTGGCCGAGGACCCACCCAAGGGGACGGTCGACAGCCTGGTAAAAGGGCTGGCCCCGGACTGGGGGCCGTTCGGTCAGGTCGGAACAACGGCACGGACGGTCATCCAGGCCATCATGGCTGCGGTGATCCTCGTCCTGCTGGGGCGTGCCCTTATCGGCATCGTTCACCTGCGCGTCGGGAATTCGCAGCATGACACGGTCCAGGTGAAGCAGGGCCAGAAGGAATTGGCAGGCAGCCTGGTCGCGGCATTCATCGTCGCCTCGATCGGAACACTTTTCACCATTGTTTACGGGATGGGCATCTAGTGGGCCGCAAGCGATATTCCGGAAGCGGCACGCGGGTCATCGCCGCGGAGCACCCCGAACAGGCGCCCGCAAGGGTGTGGCGGGGTCCGGTGATCACGCTGGGCGCTCTCGTGGTCGCCCTGATCATCGGGATCGCGCTGCTTCCCGGCGGGAAGAACGGTGCCACGCCCGCCACCTCCGGATCGTCGCCTGCCGTGGCGGGTTCCGGCGCGGGCGGGCAGAGCCTGGCCGGATCCGGGGCCGGCGGACAGCCGGCCGGGCTGCGTCTCGTCGACGGCGTGCCGCTCGGCTACACGAACTCCCGCGAGGGCGCCGTCGCCGCGGCCATCAACTACGAGCTGGCGCGCTCAAGCGTCGCTTACCTGACCGACGGCCAGGTTCGGGAGCGGATCCTGAAGGCAATCATGACCTCCGAGGCCGCGCCGTCCCAGCTCAAGGACGATAACGACGCGGCGTCGAAGCTGGCCTCCGCGTTCGGGCTGACGGCCGGGGGCTCAGAGCAGCTGATCGCGAGGGCCTCGCCGCTGGGCTCCCGGGTGGCCAGCTACTCGCCGCAGGTCGCCACGGTCAGCGTGTGGATGTGCGGGGTAGTGGGAGTCGCGAGTGCGAACGCACCGCTTCCGGTATCGGCCTCCTGGTCGACCTACACCCTCGTCCTGGTCTGGCAGAACGGCGACTGGAAGGTGTCCTCGATCGCCGCCGCCAACGGCCCCACCCCCTTGCAGACCACGGGTCAGAAGCCGACCCCGGTGGATGTGTTCTCCTCGACGAACAGGGATTTCGATGCTCCTCCCTATGTCGGCTGACCGGTCCCGTGCCCGCCGCGCCGCGATGTCACTCGCTGCTGCGTGGGTGGCCGCTGTCGCACTCGTGTCCGCGCCTCCGGCGCGCGCCAACGATTTCACCGACCAGGCCTGCAAGCTGCCGTTCATGGACACCGTGTGCGGCGGCGTCGCCGCCGTCACCGACACGGTGGAGTTCGTCACAGACCCGCTGGGCTACGTCGCCCGCGTCCTGACGAAGTCCGTGACGAGCTCGCTGAATTCCATGACCCAGGACCTGAAGCACTGATGGGTATCACACAGATCGACTGGGGCAACGCCGGGTTCATCCGGACCTACACCATGGCCTTCGGCGCTTCGGTCGTACTGACCGTCGTGCTGTGGCTCGTGGCCGTGGCGAAGCGGGCCATCCAGGGCGTCAACCCGGTGCAGGCTCTGGGTGAGTCCATCGGGTACCTCCTTCTGTCCGTCATGACCTCCGCTTTCGCCCCATTGGGCATCGCCTACGTAACCCAGATCTTCGACGGCATCGCGGAGGCGATGCTGTGGCCCGTGACACAGGACCTGCCGAAGATCGGCACGGTACTCGGAGGCATGCTCATAGTCCTGCTGGTGCTCCCAGGAGGGCCGCTCATCGTTCTGGCTGTCGGTTTCTTCCTGCTGATGGCGGTCCTTGGTGTCTGGCTCGAGATCATCGTCCGCAACGCCCTGATCTACACCGGCCTCGTCTTCGGCCCCACGGTCTTCGCCGGCCTGGTCGACAAGGACCTCTGGGGCCACACCAAGCGCTGGTTCGGGATCGTCGTCGGGATCATCGCCTCGGAGTACGTGACCTTCACGACCCTGGCCCTCGCCTCCAGCCTGCTCGCCGGAAAGAGCAGCGAGAACGCCAGCGTCGCCCAAGCCTTCGGGACCTGCCTGACCGCAGTCGCACTGTTCTTCCTGGCCCTGTACCTCCCGTTCCAGGTCGCCAAGTTCATTCCGATCCTCGGCGACCAGCTCCAGGACGTCTTCAGCTCCCGCAAGCAGATGGAGGGCGGCCTCTCCAACGTGGCCCAGTCCGCGAAGTCCAGCTTCGGCGACATCAAGTCGAAGCTCAGCAGCGGCTCCGACGGAAACGACGGAGACGACGGGGGGAGTGAGGGCGGCGCAGAGATCGGCGCTGCGGCCGCTGGCGGCGGTGCGGCACCGGGCATCGGGCTCGCGAAGGCCGCCCAGGAACGGGGCCAGCAGGAGGTCAAGGCCGCCGCGATGCGCGGGGTGGACGGCGCCACCGCCGCCACGGAACAGGCCGATGATCCGAGCAACGGCACGAGCACCGCGGGCGGCACCGCCGGGGCGCCTGACCAGTCCCAGGGCGTGGACGACCAGACGCATGATTCCGAGGCACAGGCACCGCCCGGCTCGGCCGACATGGCGAACGGCGCGGATTCGCACCAGGGCGCGGCTGAAGGTACGGCGGCATCGGGTGGGGGCCCAGTCAATGGGTCGGCACCGTCCCTGGATGGCTCGGCGGCATCGGGTGGGTCTGCGCCCCGTCCTGGCGGCTATGGCGAAGGTGCGGCTCCGGCGGCGCCGGCGGAGGCCGGTCTGCACGGCTCGGCAACGGCATCGACCGCTGCTGCGCCCTCCGACACCTTCTCGGACGGCAGTCCCGTGGAGGAGCCCCCTGACGAGGGCGAATGACACAGCCCCCGGACAGCAACAGTGCTCTATCCGCCAGCCCTCAGGAGTGACGATGCCCCGCACTTTCCTTTTCCCCCGCCCGCGGCCGCGTGGCCTGCTGGGTCGCCGCCTCGAGATGGACGAGCAGTGGGTGCTCGCCGCAGGGGTGCTTGGCGGATTGCTGCTGCTGTGGATGGCTCCCGGTATCCCGTTCAAGCTGCTCGGGTTCGCGGCGACTGCGGGGATGTGCGGGTGGGCCGTGCTCGCGCCCTGGCAGGGCCGGACCTTCCTGAAATGGTGGGAGATCCGCCGTACACACCGACGGCTGCTGCGCGATGGACGTCTGCTGTACCGGTCGATCGCTCCGAAGGTGGGTCGGCGCGGGGACGGCAGGCCGGAGAAGGTGGCGCCGCCGCCGGGCATCCCGGACGTGGAGTGGATCAGTGCGCGGACCGCGTACGGGGATCTGGCGATCCTGCTGCAGACCGACGAGGCGATGTTCACTGCCGCGATCGAGGTCGAGGGGCAGAAGAACTTCGGTGGCCTGGACGCGGAGGACAAGGAGTCGTTGGTCAGCGCGTGGGAGTTCCTGCTGAAGTCGACCGCCGATTCGGGCGGGCGGGTGCGCCGGCTGCAGTGGGTGAGCCGGGTGGTGCCGACCGATCCGAACGCCCACGCTCGCGATGCCGAGGCCCGGCGCGACCCTGCCGCGCCGCAGTGGTTGCACGACTCCTACGATCAGCTGCTGCGCACGGTGGCGATCTCCGCCGAGGACCGGCGGCTGCTGATCGTGGTGGGTATCCCCTACGACGCCGAACTGGTCGCCGAGGCCCGCCGGTACCGCACCCTGCATGAGGGGTTCGGGATCGTGCTCGGCAAGGAGCTCGAGGAGTTCATCCGGCGCCTGGGTCTCGCGCAGCTGCGCTGGGTGCGGAATCTGGACGAGCCAGCTCTGGCGAGCTGGCTGCACCACAGCTATGACCCGAGCCACTGGATCAACGACACCCGGGGCATGGACCGGGCGACGGCCTGGCCGGCGGAGGTCGACGCGCGGGATCCGGCGGTGATGCTGTCGCGCAGCTGGGAGGGGACCGAGCCCTGGCACAGCGTGACCGCCTGGTGGAAGCAGCTGCCGGTGCTGCCGGTCGGAGTGAACTTCCTGGCGCCGCTGCTGCTGTACGTCCAGGACGTCATCTTCACGGTCTCCGTGACGATGGACCTGGTCACCAGTGACGAGGCGCTGCGCGAGGCGATGGCGGACGTCACCAACGAGATCGGCCAGGCGGACAGCAAGGCGGGCAAGGTCAACGACCCGCGCGAGGCCAAGGACCGGCGCACCGCCACGGCCACGATGCACGACATCGCCAACGGTGCCGCCGGCATCCGGCTCGCTGGCTGGGTGACTGTGACCGCGCCGGACGCGGAGAAGCTGCGTCAGCACCGGGACCTGCTGCGCGCTCAGGCCACCCGCGCCAACCTCAGTCTGGAGTGGTGCGATCACGAGCACTTCCGGGCCCACGCGAACACGCTGCCGCTGGCCGGCGGCCTGCTGAAGGGCTGAGCCGCGATGTTGGAGATGCTGCGGCCCCAGCGGCAGACCTGCCGCCGGGCCCTGAGGACGACCACAGCGCAGGCCTGCGGGCTGTATCCGGCGGTCGGCGCGCCGACCGGCGACCCGCGGGGGGTGATCGTAGGCAGGGAGATGTACTCCGGGAAGGCGTTCATCTACGACCCGTTCGTGCTGTACGACCCCTCGGCGCGTGAGCGGCTGCCCAGTGGCCACATCCTCATCCTCGGCAAGAGCGGCTACGGCAAGAGCGCCCTGGAGAAGTGCTACGTGCTACGGCAGCTGCGCTTCCAGGACCGGGCGTTCGCCGTCCTGGACGCGCAGGGCGAGGATGGGGTCGGCGAGTGGGACTCGATCGCCCGGGCACTGGGTATCAAGCCGATTCGCCTCATCTACGGCGGCGCCGGCGAGGACGGGGCGGTTCGGATCAACCCGCTCGACCCTCGGATCCCGTCGGAGCACCAGTTCAAGATCCTCTGCTCGATGATCGAGATCATCGAGGGGGATATGACCGCGGAGACCCGCTTCGCACTCTCCGTCGCCCATCAGGTCGCCATCGCCGCGGCGGCGGCCGCGGATCGGGTACCGGTCCTCTCGGATGTTCTGAATGCGCTCACCGCGCCGGAGCCGGCCAACCTCGGGAAGAAGACCGTCACCGCTGCGGAGCTCGGACGGTGGGGGCGCCCGGCGTCGCTGGCCATGGACGAGTTGTGCTCCCCATCCCGCGACCTGGCCGGCCTGTTCGACGGACCGACGACGGACGGCATCGACCTCGACGCGCGCCTGATCGTGTTCGACCTGACCAGGCTGCCGCGCGAGGGCATGGCGATGCCGCTGCTGATGTCGGTGATCGGACCGTGGCTGCGGTTCGGCTGGATTCGCCCGGGCGACCGCATAAAGCGCACGCTGATCGTCGAGGAGGCCTGGCACATCCTCAGCCACCGCCCGGTGGCCCGGCTCTTCGAGGAGTTCGTCCGCTATGGCCGCCGTCTGGGACTGTCGTTCATGGCTGTGATCCACCACCTGAGTGACGTGGACGTCGACGAGTCCCCCGAGGCGATGGCGATCCTCAAGCTGACGGCCACCCGAGTGCTGTACCACCTTGACAAGTCGGACGCCGACGCGACAGCCGATTACCTGCAGCTTCCCGCGTGGGCCCGGGAGGCCATCGCCGACGGCGCCAACGTATGCGCCCCCGGGCGCGCGGTCTGGCAGGTCGGTGGCCGGATATCGCTGGTACAGCACATCCGTTCGACGGCCGAGGTTCGGCTGACGAATACAAACAGTCGGATGAGCGAGGGGGTTGCCAGCCGTGCCACCGGCTCGGAGGCCCCGCTCATCGCCCTGCACAAGGGGAGCACCTCGTGAGCCTGAACAAGGTGGCATCGCCGATCTCCGCCACCCGGCTGCGCCTGGGCCGGGACGTCTGGTGGATCAGCCTCATCTTCGCACTCGTCGTCCTGTCAGCCCTCATCTGGCTCGCGGGCGTCCTGTCCGGCCTCCCGGCCCACCACCGGCCGGCCGGCATCAACTGGACCCAGGCTGGCGCGGCCTCCGCCGGCGTGTTCATCCACTTCACGGACCCAGCCGCCGCTTTCCCCCGCGGGTCGGGCGTAGGCGGGCCGATCCCTTTCTGGGGTCTGTTCGCCAGTGAGTGTGCTGGTGCCTTCTACCTCACCAAGGCACTGTGGCTGCGCTGGCAGCGCCGCCAGGCCGACGGCGCCGACGGCCTGGCCACCCGCAAGCAGCTTGAGAACGCCATGGGCGAGGCCAAGGCCCTCACCCGCGTGCCGTCGCTGCGCCCGAGCCTGGCCAAGGCACCGGCCGGCTCGGTCGACGTACGGGAGGTCGCGGTGTTCTGCGGCACCGCCGACCCGGCACAGCTGCCACTGTGGCTGACGATCGAGGAGAGCCTGCTGATCGTCGCCCCGCCGCGTGAGGGCAAGACCCAACAGCTGATCCTTCCCGCGATCCTGGACTTCGCGGGCACCGTGCTCGCGACGTCCAGCAAGACCGACGTCCTGTTCGCCACGGCAAAGCTGCGCGAACGCCACGGCAAGGTGATGGCCCTGGACGCCACTGGGCTGTCCGGCTGGCCATACCAACTCCAGTGGCCGCTGACGGATGGCTGCGAAGACTTCCAGACTGCCCGGCGGCGCGCCGAGACCCTCACCTCCTCCACCAAGTCCGAAGAGGGGACCAAGAACGGCGGCTACTTCGCCATGAACGCGAAGATGCTCATCACCTGCTGGCTCCACGCCGCCGCCCTCGAGAGTCGCAACGCCCTGGACATCCTGAAGTGGGCGACCTCCCCGGCCGAGCGAGAGGCAGTCGACATCCTCGCCCGGCGCGGCAAGGTCGATCTCTCCCGGGCCCTGGCGGCACAACACTCGGCCGCGCCGGAGGAGCGCAGCGCGTCGTGGCGCACCGCGGAGCAGAGTTTCGTCGCGTTGTACGACGAGCGGGTCGCGGGGATCTTCGCGCCGCGGAAGAGCAACTTCGACATCGAGGCGTGGCTGCGCGGCGGCGGGACGCTGTTCCTGATCGGGGACGAGGAGGAGGGCAGCGCACTGGCGCCGATCCTGGCAACGTTCGTTCAGGCGATCCTCGACACGGCGAAGAAGGTCGCTGCCCGGATGCCCAACGGGCGACTGGACCCGCCGCTGGGGTGCTTCCTGGACGAGCTCGCGAACGTGGCCCCGCTCCCCCAGATCCCGAGCTTCATGTCCGTCAGCGGTTCCCAGAACATCTTCGTCGCCGCCGTTCTCCAGAACCTGGCACAGGCCGAGGAACGCTGGGGCCAGACCGGGGTGCGGAAGCTGTTCGGCGCCGCCACCGCAAAAATCATCCTCGGTGGCGTCTCCGACGAGCAGGAACTCAAGGCCTACTCGGCCCTTGTCGGCGAGTTCGACGAGGACACCGAATCCGTCTCGGACGACGGCGACCGGGTCTCGTCCTCGCTCTCGGTGCGGCGACGGGCCGCGCTGGAGCCCAGCGACATCCGCATGTTGGAGGAGCGGATGGGACTGCTGGTCCACCGGCGTACTCCGGCAACGCGGGTGCGGTTCGTTCGGGCCTACGAGGGTCCGCGGGGCGCCGAGATCGCGGCGGCCACCAGGGAGGCGCTCGCGATGGTCAACCCGGAGGCGGTCCCTGGTGCCTGACGCCTTTGACCCGCTGTTCGACGAACTCGCGTCAATCAACGCGGAACTGGCGTCGATCGCAGTCCGTCTGAACACCCTTGAGGAGCGGCAGCCCACTGGCGGTGCCGGGGCCAGTGAGGACGGCGCCAGCGGCGGGCCGTCCGACCGCGCCGCCGGTGCGCCAGTGCTGTGGCGGTCAATGAGCGAGGAGCAGACGGCGGCGTTGTGGCCGGAGTTCGTCACGTGGGTGCTCTGGCTCGCGGATGCCTACGAGTTGACCACCGAGCAACTGCCCCGGCAGTGCTGGTGGCAGCACACGTCCGTCGTCGAGGAGCTCACCGCCCTGTGGTCGTCGCACTCCTCCGCGTATGTCTCGGAGGAGGACGTCGGAGCCTCCCCCTACCTGTGGCAGGACGCTCTGGCCCGGGCCATCGAGCGGATCAACCGGAACTGGCTCGGCGGATGTGTCAACGGCTTCCACGAGCCGAAGTCCCGCGTCCCCTTCGGTACCGATGCCGCCTACCTCAAGGAACTGCTGGAGGCCGGGCCGCCGAGCGAGGACGAACCGACCGAACCGGTAGAGCCTCCGCCGGCCGGCGAGTGACAGCGCCGTCTGGCGACCGGCTTCCGCCAGACGTTGTCGTCGTCCGGATAGCTCGGTTGTAGCCGCAGAATCTGTCCCCGACAGGGCAGTGCGTACGCTCGCGAGCGTCACGTCCACGGCCCGCCCGTGCCCTGCTCGCGCAGCATGGCTCGGTGAAGAACCGCGTGCTGCGGGGCTCCGGCCAGCTCAAGGCCCCTCCCCTCCCGCTCACGGCCGACACGGTGCGCCGCTGAGTGCCAACTGATCCCACTGCCGCGCGCCACTCGGGCTGTTCACGAGCAACGCTGGTCAGGAGAGATCCAAGAAGGTTGATGATCGCTTCCCACATCGGCAGTGATCGCTTCCCGGATACACTCCGCGGATGTCGCTGACCCGCTTGGACCTGGTTGACGAAGACGTGGCGCTGGACCTTGCCGGTCCTGATGTGCGCGTGTTCCTGGTGCCCGGTGCTGTAATGGTCCTTGGCGCGTTGGGCACCGTGATCATCACGGATGCCGGCGATGACCCTGCGGTCAGCGGGGTTTGGAACGACGGGGAGTTCCGGCTGATCGGTCCTGCGCCTGCGCCCGTCAGGACGCGGCTCATGGGTCCCATGCCCTTCACCACCCACCTGGCAGAGGTTCCGAAGCTGCCGGTTCACCTCGCGGTCCGGGTCGACGGCCGCTGCCTCTACCTCGGCGTCGTCCAGGTCGGCATTTGCGAGGGGGTCGATAACGAGCTGATCAGCTGTAACCTGTGGATCGACCCGCCGCTGAGCCGCGAGACGCTCGCTGTGGTGCGGCCGCCGGGTGCCACCCCCGTGCTTCCCGGTTTGGAGTGGCTGGAGCAGGTTGGAACCGATCCGCGGCGAGCCTTGGAGATTTTCGTTACTGGCTGGTATCCGGAGACCGATCCGGCACCGCATGCCCGTACGATCCCAGGCTTTGTTCCACCTGCGTTGGCCGACTTCTACCGCCTGGCCGAGAAGCGTCCGGCCATCCTCGGGCAGCAGAACTTCATCGAGCCGCTCGCGAAGCTCACGCGTGGTAGCCACGGTGGACGCATGGTATTCGCCGTCGAGAACCAGGGTGGCTGGGACTGGTCGATTCCCCAGCAGTTGAACATCGCAGGCACCGATCCGGATGTCGGGCTCACCTCAGGAGACGCTCCCGTGCCCGAACGGGAGCCCTTGAGCCGGTTCCTCCTGCAGTTCTCTCTTCACGAAGCGGCCGTATCTGCCCCTTACCAAGCGGGTGCGCAGGGCGTCCCCGAGCTGCTGCTGCCCCCGCTTGAGAGTCTCCTGCGACGCGTTCCACTCCGGCCGTTCATGGCTCCAATCGTTCCGAAGACCTTCCTCGTCGGGCCGGGTGTCGTCGCCCAGGTCTCGCCGAGTTACCACAGCAAGAACGAGGTCACCGTCCAGATCGGGGCCCACCATCGCGGGGCACTGCGGCCGCTCGGCGAGCTCGGGCTCGACTGGCGGCGCTTCGATGGGTGACACCCTCGATGCCGCCAGAACGTCTCAGCCGGACGAAGGCTTCGTCGTCCCCGCCTCGGACCCACTGGACGAGCTGTTCGAGCCGAAGATCCGCCGCATCTTCCGAGCCGTGGCTGTCGACCGGTTCCGAAACCGCACGATGCCCCCGCATGCAGGCCTCCTATTCGGGCCGGAGTTCGGACCGCGATTTCCTCGGCGAGTTCTACAACGAGATCCATCACCAGGACACCTGCGACGAGTCCACCGCTGGCGGCGTTCCCCTGCTGGTCGCGCTGGCAGTCGACGACCGCGTGCCGGCCCACGAACGGATGAACCTGGTCAAGGCGCTCTTCGACATTGCCACCGAAGCCGAGCGGCACTCGGCAGAGTACTGGCCTGGCACGCATCCGCAGGCGAATACCGCAGCGGCGTCCCGGGCGAGAGCCGCAGTCGAGAAGCATCTCGTGGACGTGCTCGCGCGCTGGGACGCGGAGTGCCTGGGTGTCCGCCTGGCCCTCGCAGCCCTGGGGGCTGTCTTCCACGAGTCACCTGCCACAGCCATATTGCAGCGAAGGGTGGAAGCGCTCGCCGAAGCACGCCGAGAGGAGGCGTTCATCGTCGGCTACCTGCGCTTCGTGGCCCTCATCGCCAGGGGAACGGATGGGCAGGTACTCGCCAAGGTCGAGTCACTGACCGAATCGTGCTGGAGAGCCTCGCATCGTGAAGTGCCGGTGTCGGCCCGCTCTCTGCATCTGCTCGACCAGATGCTGTCGCAGGTGAAGGCGATTCTGCTCGCCTGGCGTCCCTGATCGAGGCACTTGCCCAACACGTTGTCAGAGGGCGTTAAGTCCGTTTCTGGTAGCGGCCTCGTTCGGGTTGGGTGAGGAAGCCTTGGCGAGTGAGTCGTCCGAGGCGGCTGCGGGTGATG
>NZ_JBHVFE010000154.1:0-18335 GCF_042801945.1 Kitasatospora sp. NPDC057542 | reverse complement strand
GGCCGACCGCATAGCGGCGGCCGGCACGCGGCGCTCGTTCAGGAGGAAGCGCGCCCCGGCAGGATGCCGGTTCGGTCAGTCCCGGCTGCGGGCCAGCAGCGCAGCCGAGTTCGGGTCGCCGACGAGGGTCGCCACCGCCCCCTTGACCACGGTCAGCGCGGCCGGCAGGGCCGCTACCGCCGCCGCCTTGAGCGCGCTGAACGACGTCAGGTCGAACCTGTCGGCCAGCAGCAGGCCGAGGAACGCCGCGGCGTACGTGGCGACGGTGCGCTCGACCAGGTCGATGATGAGCTTCCGCATGGTCAGAACTCCTTCGGGGTGAAGGTGGTGAGGTGCACGGTCATGGGCGCCCGGGTGGCGGCCGTTCGCCGGGGGCATGCCGTCCTGCCGGACCGCGGTGGGTGCCGGGGCCTGCCCGGGTCGGGTCCGGTCCGGGCGGTAGGGGGTCCGGGTACGGCGGCGCCGCGCGGGCCGTTGGGGTCGGCGGGTCGGAGGGCGTGCGCCATCGGGGGGTGGCGCCTGTGGTGTACACGTTCGCGCGGGTCGGATCCGACGACGGGCTCGGCGTCGATTCGTTGCCGGGTTCAGCCCTGCGCACGCCTCACCCCGGCGGGACGCTCAGTTCCACGGCGCGCCGGGCCCCACCCGGATCACCGGGCGCGTCGAGCCGCCGTCCACCTGGCCATCTAGTCTGACGGCATGACTCAAGCTCTGATGAACCGCTACCGCAATGCCGTGGAACCCCTGCTGGAACCGGGCGAGCACCTGTTGGACGTCGCGACGGTGGTGCCGGTGGCCGGGGCGCGCGGGGTCGGCGACGGGATGGGGGCACGGGTCGGCAACAAGCTGGGGCAACTCGGTGCGCTGTCAGGGCAGTCGGGCAGCCTCGCGAGCGGCTTTCCGACGACGACGGGCGGGGCGCGGACCAGGCTGCTGGCCGTCACCGACCGCCGGACCGCGTTCGTCACGACGCTGGACGTCCGCAAGGCCGGCGAGCTGCTGTGGCACGCTCCGCGGCAGCTGGTCCTGCGGGTGGAGCGGCGCCCGAGGCTGCAGGCGATGGCTCGGTTCCGGCTGCACTTCGCGGACGGCTCGGCGGTGTCGATGTACACCGCGCGGCGCCGCACGATCGAGGCCCTCGCCGATCACCTCGGACGTTAGGGCCCGGGACCTCCGGGTCCTCCGGGCCCGCCGCCCGCGATCCCCGGCACCCGAGAGCGAGCCCGCACGCTCGCGAACGGCCGGCGTACGCCGCCAGGTGCCGGTACGACACGGCAATGCTCCGTGTCCGCCCCACGCGATACGGTTCGTGGTCTCGCAACCGGAGGTGGGGCATGGGGCGTTGGGGAATCGGGGCGGAGCACGCCGAACTGCGCCGGCGTCGGGCCGAGCGGCAGCGCCTGGCGGCCGAACAGGGCTGGGACTTCCGCGAGGAGAGCCCGGAACTGGCCGAGCGCTGGCGCGGCGCCGTACTCGCCGGCGGCCGCGACGCCACGCCTCGCGCCCGGTTCGCGGCCGGCGGCGAACTCGACGGCCACCAGGTCACCGTGTTCGACTGGGTGCTCGGCCCGACCGGCGACGGCATACGCGCGGTCTACCTGGTCGAACTCCCCCAACCGCTCCCCTTGGTGGTGGTCTCCCGCCACACGCTGGGCATCGACACGGTGCTGCCGCTGCTACGCCGCAGCGTCCTGGAGACCGGCCACCACCTGTACCAGAGCGGCGACCTCGCGTACGACGCCGTCCACCTGGTCGACACCACCGATCCCGATGTCGCCGCACGCCTGCTGACCCCCACCGTCCGGGAGTACGCCGACGACCGCCGCTGGCTGGAGTGGCGCGTGGACGGCCGCTGGCTCTGCTACGTCGGCAACGACGGGCCCTCGGCAAGGACCGAGCAGCCGCTGTCCGTCCTGCGCTCGCTGACCCGCCTCGTCGAACTCGCCGACCCGGCCCTGTGGGGCGACCGCCGCCCCGAGCGGACGCACACCTCCCCCGCCGCCACGACACCACCGCCCACAACTATGCCCACGCCCACGGCCACCGGCCCGGCCGCCATGTACCGCGGCGGGCCTGCCCACACCGGCGTCCACCCCGAAGCCGCGGCCCCGCCCGGCTTCCGGCCCTGGAGCGTCCGTCTGCCCGACCGCCCCGGCTCCGCCCCCGTGGTCTGCGCCGGGACCCTCTACCAGACCGCCGGAGAGCACTGCTACGCCCTGGACGCGCTCACCGGCGAACTGCGCTGGCGCCACCGCGCACAGGACCGGATGACCCGCACCCCGGCCGTCGCGGACGGCACCGTCCACCTGGTCGGCGAGGACGGTCTGCTGCGCGCGCTCGGCACCGCCGACGGCGTCGAGCGCTGGAACACCCGCGTCGGCACCTCGGCCGCGCCCACCGTCGCCGACGGCGTGGTCTACGCCGTGAGCATGTCGGAGTTCTCGCTGCACCACACCCGCTCCAGCACGCTGGTCGCGACGGACGCGCGCTCCGGCCGAAGGCGGTGGGAGCAGCACCTGCCGGACGGCTCCTGCTCGGCGGCTGGGGTGGCCCAGGGCCTCGTCTATGTCACGGGCGTCAAGGGGCAGTTGGGTGCCTTCCGAGTGGAGGACGGCAAGCGGGCCTGGTACGACGACAACGCCGAGCGCTACCTCGCCCTGTGCTCGCCGAGCGTCGCGGACGGCACCGTCTACCTCGGCACCGGCGCCGGTCTGGTGCACGCCTTCGACGCGGCCACCGGCAAGCGGCGCTGGGGCGTCGAGGTCGGCGGCGGTGCGATCGACGACAGCCCGGCGATCACGGACGACCTGGTCCTCGTCGGCGACTCCCGGACCGGCGTCCACGCCCTGGAGCGGGCCACCGGCATGCGGCGCTGGCACCTCGCCGGCCCGCACGGGGCCTCCGCCGTCACGGTCAGCGGCGCCAACGCCTGGGTGGTCGGCGCGGCCCGCAACCGCGCGCTGATGCGGATCGACCCGGCCACAGGCACGGTGCACTGGCGGCGGGCCCTGGACGCCACGGCCGGCAGCCCGGTCTACGCGGACGGCGTGGTGTACGTGACCACCGCCAAGGGCACCGTCCTGGCGCTCGACGCCCTCACCGGCCGCCGCCCCGGCCTGCGGCAGCGCAGCCGGCGGATCGCCTGACGGCGGCGCCCCCGGCGGGACCACCTCGGTGGCTCTGACCGGATCTGTATGAACGGGCGTGTTGTTGCAGCTCGGCGGTCCGGCAATTGAACTCAGCCGGCGGCGCTCACCAGTTGTTCTGCCTTGGCGGCCGCTTCGTCAGCACTGGTGGTTTCGAGTTCCGCCGAGTACGACCCGTCGTGCGATGTCTGGACGTAGACGAGATAGCGCCCTTCGGGGACGAGCGCGATGGCGATGGCGAGGATGTCTCCGTCGCCGAGCCACCACTGGGGCCCTGTGCTGAACCGAAGCGATGCATGACTCGTGAACGGGTAGTAGCGGCCCAGCGAGGTGTTTCTCGCGGCGAGGACCAGGTCCTGCAGGATGGGCGGAACCCACGACCGGCCGGGAATCCGGCACAAGTCGTCCTGTTCCGCTGCTGCTTGGGTCTGGAAGTCCCACGCCTCGCTCAAAGGGTCGCTCACGCCTGGAATTCTGCCGTGGTTGTCCGTCTCCGGGAAGGTGTCGCTTTGATCCGGCGGAGCGGTCGGGCTGGTCCAGGACGCGAACGCGGGGAAGACGGAAGGGCGCCCGCCGCCCCAGTCCCGGCGGACGCGCTCGGCAACTGGTCAGGCACGGAGGGGAGTTGAGCACAGGAGCGGATTGCGGGGCCGGGCGCGGGCGGGGCAGGGTGTGGGCGCAGACGCGCGTGCGACCCGAGAGGATCCCCTGCTGGTGAAGAAGCTGCTGAAGGACGTGGCGACGAGCCTCGTCTACCTCGTCGTCATGCTGGTGAACCCGCTCCTCAACGGCGTGCAGGAGCTGCGGGCGCTGCACTGGCCCACCGAGCGGCGCAAGCTCAAGCTGGTCGACTCGCCGACGGCGCGGGCGGCCCGGGCGGCGGAGCGGGAGCGGATCCGGGGGCTGGTCGAGGCGCTGGGGGCGGTGGAGGGGGTCGAGCACGTGCTGACCCAGGTCCTGGACCAGTCCACCCGCCCGACGTTCCACGGCTCGGACCACCCCGGACACACGCTGCTGGTCTGCCGGATCTACGCCCGCGCCTACTTCGTGGTCCGGGAGGACGTCCTCGACGTCCTGCCCCGGATCGCGGCGGCGGACGTGGCCGAGTGGCAGGCCCACGGCCAGGGGCCGGATCCGAGCGGGAGCCTCGACCACGCGCTGCGCTGGTACCGCGACGGCGGCATCGACGCCAACGGCTGGCGGATGGGCTCCCCCTGCCTGTCCAGCCCCGGCGTGACGCTGACCTGGGACCGGCCCGGGATCCCGCCACGGGACCCGATTCCGGCGGGCCCGTACATCAACCGGCTCTTCGTGCTGGAGCAGACCCCGCCGGACGCGGACGCGGCGCAGCTGTTGAGCGAGGTCCGCGCGGACGGGCGGGGCGTGGTCCTGGAGCTGGTGTTCGGCGCGAACTGGGTCGCCTACTGCCAGTACCACAAGGTGGCGCGCGGCGGTTTCCTGGGGCGCGGGCGGCGCTGAGCCGGGCTTTCTTGGGGCAGGGGCCTTTTCGGGCAGCGCCCGGACCGGCCGGGGAAGGCCGTCCGGGCGTCCTCACCCGTTCAGCCGCGGCTCAGCACTGGGGGCGGCGGCCGTGGTTGGCCCCGCGCCTGGCCCTGGCCTTCTTCTTGCGGCGGCGCTTCGACGACATGGCCACTCCTCTCGCGACCGGGACACTCCCGGGGTACCACCGTTCCACACCCGGGCGGACCCGGCCCGTCGGGCGGCTGCGCGCGGGCCTCAGGCGCCGTCGCCCGCCAGGGCCGCCCGCCAGGCCGGGCTGTCCACGTAGTGGTTGTCGAAGCGTTCCGCCGAGGCGGCGATCGCGCCCGGGTCGCTCTCGCCGCGCATGACGCTGCCCAGCAGGCGCAGGTAGTCGAAGCGGTCCATGCCGGGGGTGAACACGCACAGCACGTCGGCCTCGGCGCCCGGGGCGGCGGCGAAGGCGTGCGGGGTGTGCGGGGGCACGGCGAGGAAGTCGCCCGCGCCCAGCACGGTGACCTCCTCGCCGACCAGCACCCGCAACGAGCCGCTGATCACGAAGAAGAGCTCCCACGCCCGGGTGTGGAGGTGGGCGGGCGCTCCGGCGGCGCCGGCGGCGAAGGTGGAGCGGTAGACGGTGAAGCCGCCCTCCGCCGGGGCCGAGTCGGCCAGCAGCGTCATGGTGGCGCTCGGGTCGGTGCAGGTCTCGGCCTCGGCGCAGCGGGTCAGTACGGGGGCGGCGGTGTTCTTCGTCGTCGTCATGTGACCAACCTACGGCCGGAAAGACCCCCGATCATGTGGCAATCAGCGACCGTTTACGTGGGTCAATTCCCTCCTGTGCCCGGGCGACACAGGAGGCCCGGGACCGGGGTCCGGGGGCTCCTCCGCCGCGTCGGGAAAGGTCAGTCGGGGAGGTTGCCGTTGCCGCCCAGGTTCGCCGCCATGCGGCGCAGCACGTTGATCGTGGTCACGAATTCGTCGGTGTCGATGCCCTCGTGGGCGCGCTCGTTGATCTTCAGGTTGCGTTCGCGGGCGCGCAGGCGGCCGGCCTCGCCTTCCGCGGTCAGCGTGAACGCCCCGGCGGCGTCCTCGGTCAGCCAGCCGCGGGTGATCAGGTCGTCGAAGACGGCGTCGAAGGCGGCGTCCTGGTCGTCGTACGGGGTGAGCCGCTCGATCAGGGTCGTGCGGGTCCATCCGCCGGGGCGGCCGGCCGCGTGGTTGAGTGTCCACCAGTGCGGCTGGGTGAGGCCTTCCACGGCCAGCTGCTTGCGCAGGCCTTCCACCACCACGCGGCGGTAGACCTCGCCCGTCCAGGCCCCGATGGGCTGGGCGGCGATGATCTGCGGCTCGTAGGTCTTGATCGTCATGTCCGGTGCTCCTTCAACTGATCGTCAGGACGCGACCGACCGTAGGACCTCAAGCCGACTTGAGGTCAAGGCGAATCCGGGGGCCTGATCCCTGTGGTGGTCAACTCCCTTCTAGGCTGGCCCACATGAAGACCGCACCGGCGCTCGCCACCGCTCTCGCCCTGTCCGCGGCCACCGTGCTCACCGCGGCCGGCCCTGCCTCCTCGGCTCCGTCGGCCGCCTCGGACCCGCTGGAGCGCTACCACCGCCAGCCGCTCGCCTGGGCCGTCTGCCAGGACCCGCAGCTGGCGGCCGCCGGCGCCGAGTGCGCGGCCCTGACCGTCCCGCTGGACTACCGAGAGCCGCGGGGCCGCACCCTGTCGCTCGCCGTCTCCCGGGTCCGGTCCGCCGACCCCGCGGGGCGCCGCGGCATACTCCAGACCAACCCCGGCGGCCCCGGCGAGCGCGGGCTGGGCATGCCGGTCGCGCTGCGGGAGCAGATGGCGCCCGGGACGGCGGCGGCCTTCGACATCGTCGGCATGGACCCGCGCGGGGTCGGCGCCGGCGGCGGCCTGGACTGCGGTCTCACGCGCGGCACTTGGCTTCGCTCGGCCGGCGCCGGCAGGGCGGGCTTCGAGCAGGCCTGGCGCATGGCCAAGGCCGACGCGGACGCCTGCTGGAACAAGTACCCCGACCTGCTGCCGCACCTGACCACCCGCAACACCGCCCGGGACGTCGACGTGCTGCGCGCGGCGATGGGCGAGCAGCGGACCTCCTTCTTCGGGCAGTCCTACGGCGCGCTGCTGGGCGCGGTGTACGCGCAGTTGTTCCCGCAGCGCGTCGACCGGCTGGTGCTGGACAGCGCGCTCGACCCGGCGCGGTACGGCATCGGGGCGTTCCAGGACATGGCCGGTGCCAACGAGCGTGCCCTGGACGGCTTTTCCGCCTGGGCCGCGCCGCAGGACGCCGTCTACCGTCTGGGCTCCACCCCGGCGGCGGTGCGGGCGACCGTCGAGGACCTGGTGCGCCGGGCCGAGGCCGCGCCGATCGCCGTCGACGGCTACCGGCTCGACGGCGCCCTGCTGCCGGTCCTGCTCGCGTTCTGCCAGGGCGACGACCGCGACAACGCCGCCTACGCGGACGTGCTGCGGCAGCTGCTGGACGCCGCCGACGGCAAGCCGGTCCAGGCGGGCCCGGCGCTGCACGAGTTGCTGACCGTGCTCCTCGCCCCGGGCCCGGACGGCGGCGTCGGTCTCTCGTCCACGGTCGGCATCCTGTGCGACGACGTGGCGATGCCGCGCTCGTCCGCGTGGTACCGCGAGGCCGTCGGGCGCTCCCGCGCCGCCGAGCCGGTCTTCGGCCCGGTGTACAACGGCCCCACCCCGTGCGCTTCCTGGCGCAGCGCCCCGCTGGAGCCGCCCGTCGAGGTGCGCAACGCCGTCCCCGCCCTCCAGCTCCACGCCACCGGCGACAGCCACGCCCCCTACCAGGGCGCGCTCGCCCTGCACTCCCGTCTGCCCGGCTCCCGCCTGGTCACCGTCCCGGGCCGCGTCCACACCCTCTACCTCAACGGCTACGACGCGTGCGCCGACCGGGCCGTCGACGCCTACCTGTCGACGGGCGTGCTGCCGGCCGCGGACACCGTCTGCTGACCAGGGCGGTCCTGCGGCCGGTCTGCGGCTGCGGCGGTGCCGTCGTCCGCTACCGCCGGGGCGCCGGCGGGGCCACCTTCGCGAGCCAGGAGGTCAGCAGGCGGTTGACCTCCCGGGGGCGTTCCTGCTGGACCCAGTGGCCGCAGCCGTCCAGGATGTGGGAGGAGAGCAGGCCGGGGAGCGTGGCCGGGTGGGCGTCGATGGCGTCGGCCATCCAGGTCGTGGAGGCGTCCAGGGCGCCGCCGACGAACAGGGACGGCTGGGTGAGGGGGGATCCGTCGAGGTCGGCGAGGTCCTCCCAGTCGCGGTCCATGTTCCGGTAGCGGTTGAGTGCTCCGGTCATGCCGGTGCGCTCGAACTCCCCGGCGTAGTGGTCGAGATCGGCTTCGGTGAGCCAGGAGGGCAGCCGGTCCGCGGGGAACCGCTCGCGCAGTGTCCCGCCGCCGCTGACGAAGTGCGGGTCGGGCTGCCCCGGCGCCGGCATGGTGTCGGCGGACAGGGCGGCGTAGAACCCGGCGAGCCAGCCCCGGACGTCGGGTTCGATCTCGGCCTCGGCCCGGCCCGGCTCCTGGAAGTAGGAGACGTAGAACTCCTGCTCCCCGGCCCCTTGGCCGCCGCTCATCCGCGCGAAGACGTCGCTGGGGCGGGGGCCGCCGGGCGGGGTGTAGGGGACGCTGAGCAGGCCCACCGCGTGGAAGACCTCGGGGTGGAGCAGGGCGGAGGCGGCCGCGATGTTCGCGCCCCAGTCGTGCCCGATGATCACCGCCGTCCGCTCGCCCAGGGCGTGCACCAGGGCGAGGTTGTCCTCGACGAGGGCGCGCATCCGGTACTCCCGCGTCGCGGAGGGCCTGGAGGACCGGCCGTAGCCGCGCACGTCGAGTGCGACCGCGCGGTGCCCCGCCGCGGCGAGGGCCGGGAGCTGGTGGCGCCAGGAGTACCAGGACTCGGGGAAGCCGTGGACGAGCAGGACCAGCGGCCCGGCGCCCTGCTCGACCAGGTGCAGCCGTCCGGCGGGGGCGTCGACGGTGCGGTGGCGCAGGCCTGTGGACGGTTCGGGCTGGTGCATGGCTTCTCCTCGGGGTGCCGGTGGCCGCGGTTGCGCACCGATCATGCGGTGCGGCGGCCGGGGGATGCGACCGGCCTTGACGTTTTGGCAAACTTGCAGGACAGGGGCGGTCTGCGTGGGCCCCGCACCGAGGAGGGGAGGAGTCGCGATGGCCGAGGACGGCATCGCCGGTGTGCTGGCCGCCATGGGGGACCGGCTGCGGGCCGTACGGGAACGGCACGGCCACACCCTCACCGAGGCGAGCCGCGCGACCGGCGTCGGCCTCAGCACGCTGTCGCGGGTCGAGAACGGCCGGCGCAAGCCGAACCTGGAACTGCTGCTGCACCTGGCGAGGGCCTACGGCGTCTCGTTGGACGAGCTCGCCGGCCTCGCGCCCGCCGCGCCGCGCGAGGCGCCCCGGCCCGTCCCCCGCCGCCCGGCGGACGGCAAGGCGGTGCTGCCGTTGACCCGGTACGTCGGGGGTCTGCACGCCCACAAGCACGTCCTGCCCGCCACCGACGACCCGCCGTCGCGGCCACGGCAGGTGTCGCACGAGGGGTACGAGTGGCTGTGCGTGCTCTCCGGCCGCTTGTGGCTGGCGCTCGGCGAACACGACCTCGTCCTCACCGCCGGGGAGGTCGCCGAGTTCGACACCCGCACCCCGCACGGGGTCGCCAACGCCGGACGCGGCGGGCCGGCCGAATACCTGATCATGTTCGGACCGCAGGGCGAACGCCTGCGCCCGCGCGTGCGTCCGACGGCCGACTGAGGCGGCGCCACGGCCCGCGAGGGGTGTTGCGGGAACTCCCGTGCCCGACCCGCCGTCAACGGCCCGCGGCGGCCTCCCGCAGGAACGCCCCGAAGGCCTCGACCGCCGGCGGCACCCGCTGCCCGCGCCGCGTCACGGTGTACACCTGCCGCACCGGGGTGTCGTCCGGGTGCAGCGGGATGAGGGCGATGCCGGGGCGGCCGACGCGGGCGGCCAGGGAGGGGATGAGGGTGGCGCCCAGTCCCGCTGCGACCAGGCCGAGTTTGGCGGTCCAGGCGGAGACCGCGTACTCGATGCGGGGCTGGAAGCCGCTGCGGACGCAGGCGGCGAGGAGGGTGGATTCGGCGTGCCGGCGGGCGGCGATCCACGGTTCGTCGGCGAGGTCGGCCAGCCGCAGGCGGCGGCGTCCGGCGAGGCGGTGCCCGCGCGGGAGGGCGACCAGCACCGGGTCCTCCATCAGCGGACGGAAGTCGAACTGATCGCCTTCGTCGGCGAGTTCGGTGTACGAGGCGACCAGGGCGAGGTCGATCGCGTCCTCGCGCAGCAGGTCCAGCAGGTGCGCTGCCAGCCCCTCGGTGAGGCTGATCGCCACGTCCGGGTGGGCGGCGCGGAAAGCGGCGAGGGCGCCGGGGACGAGGGCGGCATTGGCGCTGTCGAAGGCGCCCACCCGCAGCCTCCCGGCGGTGAGTTCGGTGAGCGCGTCCAGGTCGCGCCGGGTGGTGTCGAGCCGCTCCAGCATCGCCTCGGCGTGCGGCAGCAGCGCACGTCCGTGCTCGGTCAGCCGCACGCCGCGCGCCAGCCGGTCGAACAGTGGCGTGCCCAACTCCCGTTCCAGGGTGGCGATCTGCCGGGAGATCGCGGACTGGGTGAAGCCCAGCCGCTCGCCGGCGGCGGTGAAGGAGCCCAGGTGCGCGACGGTGCGGAAGACGTCCAGCCAAGCCATGTCCATCCGGCATGACTACCATGCGGGACATTCGCTTGTCGCCTGGCTCATGGCTTCCTAGCGTGGTGGCCATGAAGAAGATCGCTTTTCTGGGGCTGGGCCGGATGGGCCTGCCGATGGCCCGTCGACTCGCCGCCGCCGGCTACCCGTTGACCGTCTGGAACCGCTCCCCCGGCCGCGCCGGGGACCTCACCGAGGCCGCCACCCCGGCCGGGGCCGTGCGCGGCGCGGACGTCGTCGTCACCATGCTGTCCGACCCGGCGGCCGTCGCCGAGGTGGCCGGACGGTTCACGGCCGAGCTGGCTCCGGGCACGCTGTGGATCGACATGTCCTCGATCGGCCCGGAGGCCACCGCCGGCCTGCGCGCCCGACTGCCCGACGGCGTCGTCCTGGTGGACGCCCCGGTGATCGGCAGCGTGGGCCCGGCCGCCACCGGCGACCTGGTGGTCTTCGCGGGCGGCGAGGACGCCGACCTGGACCGCGCGCAGCCCGTCCTGGAGCACCTGGGCCGGGTGCGGCGCTGCGGCGGCCCGGGCTCGGGCGCGGCGCTGAAGGTGGTGGTGATCGGCGCGATCGTCGCCTGCGTCACCGCGCTTGGCGACGTCCTCGCGGCGGGCGAGGAGTTGGGCGTTCCGCAGGAGCAGGCGCGGGAGGTGCTGTCGGCCGGGCCGCTCGCGGGGGTGGCGGCCCGGGCGTTCAGCACGGAGTCGGACTTCCCGGTCCGCCTCGCCGCCAAGGACCTCGCCCTGGCCGGCGGCGGCCCGGTGCTGACGGCGGCCCGCGAGGTGTTGCTGGCGCACCCGTCGATCGCCGAGCAGGACCTGTCGGCGGTGGTGGGGGCGCTGCGCCGGACGGCACGGGCCGCGACCACCGCCTGAACTCCGGCAGGAAAGCGCCCGCCCGATCGCGGGGCCCGCGCCCGACGGCCCGTGGCGTCGTGGCGGCGGGCGACAACCACCACCCGAAACCCCGGCGCCGGACCCATCCGCCGAGGCGAGCCCCACGCCCCACCACCCCGCCTCGAATCCCCCACCCGTCAACACCAGCCCCCGCAAACTCACCCGATCGAGCGCCCGGCGCTCAGGAACACCCCGGCGGCCCGTAGCGTCGTGACGACGGGCGGCCCGGGGCTGCTCAGGAGGGATGGCGGGAGTGCGGGTCGGGCGAGTGCCGGGGCTGGTGGCGGCAGTGGTGCTGGTGCTGGCGGCGGGGTGCGGCGGCACGCCGCCGCAAAGCGGGGACGTCCCACCGCCGGGGCGGGACGACGGACAGCCATTGGCACTGGTGTACCGGGGGCCGGCGGCCTGCGAGGGGTGCCCGGAGGCGGCAGAGGGGCTGCTGGAGCGGGCCGGGTTCGCGGTGCGGTTCGTCGGGCCCGGGGAGCAGGTGCGGTTCGGCCCGGCGGCGCTGACGGGCGTGGCGCTGTACGTGCAGCCCGGCGGCACCAACGGGCAGGAGGTGGCCACCGCGTGGAGCCTGCTGGCGCGCGACCCGGGCTTCTCCCCGGACCTGGTGCGCACCTACGTCCGCGGCGGCGGGCGCTTCCTGGGGCTGTGCATGGGCGGTTACCTGGCCGGCGACCCGGGATTCGACCTCCTGCCGGGCGACTCCGGGCAGTACATCCGCTCCCCGGATGCGACCGTCACCGACGAGCGGGACCGCCTGGTCGACGTCCTGTGGCGCGGCCGCCCACAGCGGATGTACTTCCAGGACGGCCCGTACTTCGACCTCGACGGCCCGGGCACGGACGTGCTCGCCCGCTACCCCAACGGCCGCACCGCCGCCGCCGTCACCCCGTACGGGCGGGGCCGGGTCGCGGTCAGCGGCCCGCATCCGGAGGCACCCGCCGAGTGGTACCGCGACTACGAGCTGCCCGACCAGTCGCAGGCCGGCCTCGCCCTGGGCGAGGACCTGCTGCGCACCCTGATGGCCGACCCGACCGCCCCGGCGTCCACGCCCACGCCCACGCCCGCACGCTGATCCTGCCGTCCCGTCGGCCGACCCGGCCGCCCTGCCCGTCCGTCAGCCGATCACCGCGTCCACCTCGACCTCGACCAGCCACCGCTCGTCGATGAAGCGCGACACCTCCACGAAGGTGGTGACCGGGCGGATCTGCGCGAAGCGCTCGCCGTGGGCGCGCGCGGCCTCCCGCCACTGGCTCATGTCGGTGAGCATGATGCGGGTCCGCACCACGTCCGCGAGCGTGGCGCCCGCCTCCCGCAGGGCGGCCTCGGCGATGTCCAGGCAGCGGACGGTCTGGGCGTGGACGTCGCCCTGGCCGACCGTCGTGCCGTCATCGCCGAGCGGGGCGGTGCCCGCGACCGCGACGTGGTTCCCCTTGCGCACGGCCCGGGAGAAGCCGATCCGCGGTTCGAGGGGGGAGCCGGAACTGACTGTCTGTCGAGTGCTGTCCATCGCACCATGGTGCCGCACCGGGGTGCGCGTCGAGCCGTGATCACGTGCGCGTCGGACGAGGCCTTCGGTGACCGGCCCCGCTCGGCGCCGGCCCCGGGCAGTGCACTAGTGCACCTGGCGGGCCGCCCGCCTGCACGAAGGCTCCCGCAGGCCGCCCGACCTGCCGCAAGGCACTTCACCGCACTAGTGCACCAGCCTCAAATCCCGCAGCAAAAAGGCTTGTTGGAGGAATGCGTACGGCGTACATTCCTCCGCATGGACAACCGCACCACCGACACCGACATCCTCGTCTCCGGCGCCGGCATCGCCGGTCCCGCCCTCGCCTACTGGCTGCGCCGCCACGGCTTCACCCCCACCGTCGTCGAGCGCGCCCCCGCCCCGCGCCCCGGCGGGCAGGCCGTCGACCTGCGCGGCGCCGGGCGCACCGTGATCGAGCGGATGGGCCTGATGGAGCGGGCCCGCGCGCTGTGCGTCGAGCAGCGCGGCATGGCCCTGGTCGACCGGCGAGGGCGGACCACCGCCCGGATACCCGTCGAGCTGTTCGAGGGCGAGGGCATCGTCTCCGAGATCGAGATCCTCCGCGGCGACCTCGCCGACCTGCTGCGCGAGGCCACCGACGGCGTCGAGTACCTCTGGGACGACACCGTCACCGCGCTCGACCAGCACGCCGACGGCGTCACCGTCACCTTCGAGAACGCCCCCGCCCGCCGCTTCGCCCTGGTCGTCGGCGCGGACGGGCTGCACTCCGCGGTCCGCCGCCTCGCCTTCCCGGGCGACGGCGCCCACCGCCCCCTCGGCGGCTACCACGCCTGGTTCACCGTCCACGACCCCGCCCTCGCCCTCGCCCTCGACGGCTGGTTCCTGATGTACAACGCCCCCGGCGGCCTCGTCGCCGGTGCCCGCCCCGGACGGCTGCCCGGCGAGGTCAAGGCCTCCCTCGGCCTGCGCTGCGCGCCCCTGGCGTACGACCGCCGCGACACCGCCGCCCAGCGGCGCCTGCTCGCCGAGCGCTTCGCCGGCGCCGGCTGGGAGGTCGACCGGCTGCTCGCCGGGATGCACACCGCCGGGGACTTCGCCTTCGACTCCTTCGGCCAGATCCGCCTCGACCACTACAGCCGCGGCCGTGTCGCCCTGCTCGGCGACGCCGGCTACAGCCCCAGCCCCCTCACCGGCCTCGGCACCAGCCTCGCCCTGGTCGGCGCCTACCTGCTGGCCGGCGAACTCGCCGCCGCCGCGGGCGACTTCCGCCGCGCCTTCGCCCGCTACGAGGAGCTGATGCGCCCCTACGTGACCCGCGCCCAGGAACTGCCGCCCGGCGGCCTGAACGGCTACGCGCCCGACAGCGCCCTGATGATCCGCCTGCGCGCCGCCTCCATGCGCTGGATGGGCCGCTGGCCGCTGCGCCCCGTCCTGGCCGCCCAGTTCGCCAAGGCCGGCGACATCGCCCTGCCCGACTACCCCGTCCCGGCCCGCTCCGCCTGAACCCGCACCCCGCGCACCCGTGCGGGCCGGATCGAACGCCCCCTTGCGCCGCCGGATCCGGCCCGTCCGACCGCCGCCGCGCGCCTACGGCCGGCCGCTACCTCGTACGCGGCTGGTTGAAGCGCAGCATGTTGCCCGACGGGTCGCGGAAGGCGCAGTCGCGCACCCCGTAGGGCTGGTCCATCGGCTCCTGCAGGACCTCGGCGCCGGCCGCCCGCAGCCGCTCGAAGGTGGCGTCGCAGTCGTCGGTGCGGAAGATGACGCCGCGCAGCAGCCCCTTGGCGAGGAGTTCGGCGGCGGCCTGGCGGTCGCTCTCGGAGGCGTGCGGGTCGGCCAGCGGGGGCTCCAGGACGATCTCGACGCCGGGCTGGTCGGGCGAGCCGACGGTGACCCAGCGCATGCCCTCGAAGCCGACGTCGTTGCGCACCTCGAAGCCGAGGACGTCCCGGTAGAAGGCGAGCGCCCGGTCGTGGTCGTCGACGGCGATGAAGCACTGCGCGAGTTCGATGCTCATGCCCGTCACGCTACGGGAGCGCCGGGGGCGCCGTCCCGCCGGGCGCCCTTCGCCGCCTCCTTCGCCGTCTCCTTCGCTTCCGCGCGCCGCACCGGACGGGTGCGGATCTTGGCGATGCAGGCCGGGATCGCCGCGCCCTCCTCGTGGTCGCCGGCCCGGTAGGCGCTGGGGCTCTGCCCGACCAGCTCGGTGAAGCGGGTGCTGAAGGAGCCCAGCGAGGTGCAGCCCACCGCCATGCACACCTCGGTCACGCTCAGGTCCCCGCGCCGCAGCAGCGCCTTGGCCCGCTCGATCCGGCGGGTCATGAGGTAGCTGTACGGGGTCTCGCCGTAGGCGGCACGGAAGCTGCGCGAGAAGTGGCCGGAGGACATCAGCGCGGTGCGCGCCAGCGCCGGCACGTCCAGCGGCTGCGCGTACTCGCGGTCCATCCGGTCCCGGGCCCGGCGCAGCCGCACGAGGTCGTCGAGCGGCACGCGGTTCGCGGGGGACACACGGGAGGGTGGGGACGAGGTGGACACACCGGCCACCGTACCGAGTGCCACCGACAGACGGCTTGCCCACCCGGTGTCCCCCGCACGGCGCAGCCCGCTCGCGCCCGCCCTGCCGCGCCGACCACCCTGGAGCAACGGCCGGACGGCGGAAAGGGCGGCAGGGGTGGACGGCGACGACCAGCGATCCGCCGCCCCGCGCGCGCCCGGCAACCGGACGGTGGCCCTCGGCGTGCTGGCCGCCACCGCCGTCGCGCTGCTCGTCCAGGCGGTCAGCGGCACCGGCTCGCGCCTGGTGCTGCTGCTGGTGTTCCTGCCCGCGCTGCTGGCGGGCCTGGGCACCGTCGCCCAGACGGTGGCCGTCTCGGTGTGGGTGACCGCCGTGGTCGTGGTCCACTCGGTGCTGTTCCCGCCCGGCGACCTGACGGCCCGGCTGGGCACCCTGCTGGGCGTGATCGCCGCCGAGGGCGCGGTGATCGGCCTGTGCGCGCGGCGGGTGCGGCGCGAGCGGCAGCTGTCCCGGATGCGGCAGAGCGCCGTCGCCCTCCAGCGCCAGCTGCTGCGCCCGCTGCCCGTCACCACGTCGGACGTGCGCCTGGACGGGCTGTACCGGCCGGTGGAGCAGGACGCCCTGGTCGGCGGCGACCTGTACGACATCGCCGCCACCCCGCACGGCACCCGGGTGCTGGTCGGCGATGTCCAGGGCAAGGGCCTGCCCGCGATCGGGACGGGCTTCGCGGTGCTGAGCGCCTTCCGGGAGGCGGCCTTCCGCGAGCCGCACCTGGCCGCCGTCGCCGACGCCCTGGAGGCGGCGGTGGAGCGGCACAACGCCTACGCGGTGCAGAGCGGCGAGCAGGAACGGTTCGTCACGGCCACCGTGCTGTGCGTCCGCGGCCCCGGCGGGGAGGAGGAGCGCTCCGCCACCGAGGTGCGGGCCGTCAACTGCGGCCATCTCTCCCCCTACCTGCTGCACCCGGACGGCCGCGTCGAGCCCGTCCCGCTGGATCCCGGGATCCCGCTGGGCCTCGCCGCGCTGGCCGCCCCCACCGGCGGCCTGCGGCCCGTGCGGCGCTTCGCGCTGCCCGGGGACGGAGTACTGGTGCTGCTCACCGACGGCATCACCGAGGCCCAGGACGCCTCCGGCATGTTCTACCCGGTCGAACGGGGCCTGGCCGACCTCGCCGCCACCCCCGCCGACGCCCTGCCCGAGGCCCTCGACCGACGGGCCCGCCACTGGAGCGGCGGCCACAGCCGCGACGACGTCACCGTCCTCGCCGTGCGCCCCGCCCGTAGCCGCCCGGCCGCCGACGGCGGGTCGCGTCCGCCGTCCGCACCGTGACCCCCGGCTGCGGGCTCCACCTGCGGCGATCTAGGGTGCTGGCATGATCCCCACACCGATATCCGCACCCGAGCCCGGCCCGGTCTCCCCCCGGGCGGACGGCTCGCCGCAAGGCCCGACGGACGACTTCCTGACCGACCCCGCCCAGGCACTGCGGGTGATGATGGAGGGCAACGCCCGCTTCGTCGCGGGCAACCCCGAGCACCCCAACCAGGACGCCGGGCGCCGCGCGGCGCTCGCCCCGGCGCAGCGGCCCTTCGCGGTGCTGTTCGGCTGTTCGGACTCCCGGCTGGCCGCCGAGATCATCTTCGACCGGGGTCTGGGCGACCTGTTCGTGGTGCGCACCGCCGGGCACGTCACCGGTGCGGAGGCGCTGGGCAGCATCGAGTACGGGGTGGGCGTGCTGGACTGCCCGCTGGTGGTGGTGCTGGGGCACGACTCCTGCGGTGCGGTGGCGGCGGCGCTGGACTCCCTGGAGCAGGGGCGGCTGCCGGGCGGCTTCGTCCGGGACGTGGTGGAGCGGGTGACCCCGAGCGTGCTGTCCGCCAGGGCGGCGGGCATCGAGGACCGGGACGGGATCGTGGACGAGCACATCCGTCAGACCGTGGACCTGCTGGTGGAGCGCTCGCAGACGCTGGCCGCCCGGATCGCCGAGGGGAAGGTGGCGGTGGTGGGCCTGTCCTACCGGCTGCGCGACGGCCGGGCCCGGCTGGTCGCCGCCCAGGGGCCGGTGGGCTGACGGCGGGTCCGCCGCCCGTCCTCGGGACCCGGATGTCCGGCCGAACGGGATGTCCGGCCCTTCCGCCGCCGGGGCCGGTGCCCGGGGTGGGCCGCGTCCACGGCCCACCCCGGCGCACCGCTCACCGCCGTACGCCCCCGCTCACGGCGCGATGGTCGCCCCGCAGGAGTCGCACACCCGCGTCGCGGGCAGCTGGAGGAAGCAGGTCGGGCAGATCGCCGGCGGGCGCGGCGGGGCGGTGGCGGCGGCCTTGCGCTCCACCGAGGCGCGCAGGCGCGGGGCCAGGGCGGGCGTGCCGCCGTCGGCGGGCAGGTCGGCGCCGAAGTGCCGGTAGCAGGCCAGGCGGGCGGCGGCCGCGTGCTGCTCGCGGTCCATCTCCGCGGCCACCGGCGGCTGTCCGGCCACCGCCAGCACCTCCTGGTAGCCGGGGCCGACCTTGCCGTCCGTGGCGTGCACCACCAGGGCGGTCAGCGGTGGGTCGCCGCGCCGGTGCGCCTCGCGGATCACCAGGGACAGCACCTTGCCGATCCAGTGCCGCTGGTTGACCCGGGTGCGCACCCCGGAGGCCTCCTGCACCGCCTCGGCCAGGTCCGCGTAGGTGATCACCGCGTGGTAGCGGCGCGCCACCTCCACCAGGGCGGGGTAGGCCGCCCTGGTCCACACGATGTGCGCCTGGCCGGCGCTGACCGCCGAACCGTCCGACGCCCGCCAGTAGCCGTGCTGCTGCTCCGTCATCCGCCCACCCATGTCCGTCTTGTCCGTGTCTGTCCTCCGCAGGCCCCCGCCGGGAGCGAGGCTACCCCGCCCCGGAGCGGCACCCTCGGGCGGGGCCTCGCCTCGGATGGGGCTTGACTTCAAGTGCTGTTGAAGTCGTGGAATGGGTGCCGACCGCAGCCGTACGGGCATCGCGGTCGATGCCCCGCCCGTACGGACCCCGTACCGGGGCCGGGGCCGCCGCCTTCCCGATCGTGCCGACGG
>NZ_JBHVFE010000153.1:0-18494 GCF_042801945.1 Kitasatospora sp. NPDC057542 | reverse complement strand
GAGGGTTTCCGGAAAGTGGTTCAGGAGGCGGTACGGACCTCGGCCGTCGCGCCGACCGGGGTGACCTCGACGAGTCCGGCCTCGCCGAAGGTCAGCTTGCAGGTGTCCGCCCGGTAGGTGGAGACCGCCAGCGCCACCAGTCGGCCGGCCGAGGCGTACTGGGTGGTCATGACCAGGACCGGCGCGCCGGGCGGGCGCTCCAGCAGGGCGGCCTGCTCGGCCTCGGCGACACCCAGCTCGACCGAGCGGGACTCACCGTCCACCTCCAGGCGCTCCAGCTGGCGCAGCACCGAACGGGCGCGGTCGCTCTCGGCACGGAAGCCCGGCAGGTGCGGCAGGGCGGCGGCCGGGACGTGCAACGACTCGCCGGCCACCGCCCGGCCCTCCACCAGGCGGACCCGGCGCACGGTGTGCACGGTGGCGCCCTCGGCGATGCCGAGGCTCTTCGCCAGCTGCGCGGAGGCGGGGGCGGTGGTGCAGTCGATCGTCCGCCAGGCCTGGCTGCGCGCGGCGCCGGGCCAGCCCTCCTCCTGCCGGCTGACCGGGACGCCGACCCGCGGGGCGGCGATCAGGGTGCCGATCCCCCGGCGGCGCACCAGACGGCCCTCCAGCTCCAGCTGGTCGAGCGCCTGCCGCAGCGTGGCCCGGGCGACGCCGAAGCGGGCCGAGAGCTCGCGCTCGTTGGGCAGCACCTGACCGGTGGAGAACTCCGAGTCGATGGCCCGCAGCAGCACCGTGCGCAGGTGCCAGTACTTCGGCTCCGGCACCGCAGAAAGCTGTCCTGTCGTCCCCACCGTGTCCTCCACCCTGATGTTGTCCGCCCTGCGACAAGGAGGGCGGATCCCGGGCCCACTGTCCGCTGATTGCGGCAGGTGGGAGAGCGGGCCTTTATCCGTCCTTCTTTATTAAAGGTCCTTGCAGTAAGTGACCCTAGGTGCTCCGTCCGGAGATGGTCAAGACCAATGGCGCCGCCCGATGGGGCCGCCACCCGTATTCATGCCGCGTTCACGACAGCTCCTGTCAGCCACTGTCACCATCCGGCGGAGACGGCCGGCGGGAACAGTCGATGGAGACGGCCGACGGAGACGGCCCGCCGCCGCGCGTCACGGTTCGGACCGGGAACAGCCAGTCGGTAGGCTGCCCGGGTGATCGTGGTGACGAGTGTGAACGTGAACGGAATCCGGGCAGCGGCCAAGAAGGGCTTCGTCGAGTGGCTGGCCGGTACCGAGGCGGACGTGGTCTGCCTCCAGGAGGTGCGCTCCGAACCCGAGCAACTGCCCGTCGAACTGCGCGACCTGGACGGCTGGCACGCGGTCTGGGCCCCCGCCGCCACCAAGGGCCGAGCCGGCGTCGCCGTCCTCTCCCGCGAGAAGCCGCAGCGCACGGTCATCGGATTCGGCTCTGAGGAATTCGACAATTCGGGCAGGTACGTCGAAATCGACCTGCCCGGCCTGACCATCGCCAGCCTCTACCTCCCCTCCGGCGAGGTCGGCACAGAGCGCCAGGACGAAAAGGAACGCTTCATGGCGGAATTCCTCGTCCACCTCACCGCCCTGCGCACCCGCGCCGCCGCCGACGGCCGCGAGGTCATCGTCTGCGGCGACTGGAACATCGCCCACCGCCCCGAGGACCTCAAGAACTGGAAGGCCAACCAGAAGTCCGCCGGTTTCCTCCCCGAGGAGCGCGCCTGGCTCTCCCGCGTCTACGACGAGGCCGGCTACGTCGACGTCGTCCGCGCCCTCCACCCCGACCGCACCGGCCCCTACTCCTGGTGGTCCTACCGCGGCCGCGCCTTCGACAACGACTCCGGCTGGAGGATCGACCTAATTATCGCTACTGGAATCCTCGCTAAGAAGTGCGTCGAGGCCTACGTCGAACGCGCCGCCACCCACGCCGAGCGGTGGTCCGACCACGCTCCCGTCACCGCAGTCTTCGACTTCGACCAACTCCATTAGTGCTAACGGAAGATGAAGCGCCCTGGTGAGGCCCCCTCAGTCACAGCCACATCCGACCGGGGCAGAACCAGGGCGCTCGCCTGCCCGCCACCACACCGAACACCACATGGCGGAGGTTCCACTGTTCGCAGCGGAGAGGCCGGACGCCGCTCGGAGAAACGACACGATTTGTAAAAAGTCGGCGGGTCGACCGCGATCGATCAAGGCCACCGACACCGGCCCCACCGTAGAGAAGGACCTGACCCGACCTGATCAGCACCCGCTTGCCGGGGCCGGGGCGTCGTGGACCAGGGCGCATCGGAGTCAGAGCTACTGCTTTAGGCCCTGTCCTGTCGATCATGCTGTGTTGGTGGGTACGGACGAGATGTCGATCACGAGGTAGCCCGCAGGAACTGCGTGCAGATGCCTCCGCGACCCTCGGCAGTGTAGAACGCGCGACCACCCAGGTTGACTTGGACTTGCGTGGTCCCATTCCGGCGGTATATGCCATAAGTGCGCCGGGAGCGGCGCGGGTTGGCTCATCCTTGCGATGGGTCGGTTGCTGGGGACGCCAAGCCCCCCTGTGGCGATTCCAGGGTATCTGTCCCTTCTGTTGGCTTTGGCCGTGCTAAGGATGTCAGCGTGCGAGTGACGCGGTTGCTCATCGAAGGGTTCAGGGGCTGGGAGCACCTCGATGTGCGTCCACGCGAGCATGTGCTGCTGGCGGCGGTTCCACGGGCCGGGCGGACAGACCTCCTGGCGGCGCTGGCGCGAGCACTGGACCCCAACTCCAGTCGCGGCGCGGCGCTTTCGGACTTGCATCAGAAGTGGGTCACTGATCCGGCGGCGGAGCCCGGCACGGACGCGGCGGAGCCCGAGACCGACGCGGCCGAGGACGTCCAGGAGGCTGCCCCTTCCCGCCGACTGGAGCGGGTGGCGGCGGCTCAGGTGGAGGTGACGCTCACCGATTTCGACGCGGACGTGCAGCAGCTCCTCGACGGGGTGCTTGAGCCACTGGAGCCGGACGGGCGCGCCAGCGCGGCCTCGGAGGCTCCCGCCGACGCCGCTCTGTGTGTGCGCCTGGCCTACCGCCTCACCTACGACGAGGCGGCGGAGTCCTTGGAATCGGTCGTCTACTTCCCGGCCCGCAGCAACCCGGAACTGGGCCAGTACCACCGTGTTCCTGCCTCCACGCGACGCGCGCTCCCGGTCGTGGTCCTGGATACGGGCCTGCCGTTGCAACTGCGCGCTGGCATGGGGTTGCGGCGGATCCTGGATGACCGCGACGCGAAGGCTGCGACCGCGGCGTTCGACATGCTGGCCCTGGCCGTCGAGGAGGCAGTGACCCAGCTGTCGGCGGACACCGCGATCACCGAGGCGGTCGACGCGGTCCTGGCCGTCGGAGGCGCCGGGACCCTCATCGGGGACACCCCGGTCACGGCGGAGCAGGTGGGCTTCCGAGCCGAGGACGGATCGGTGGCGGCCCTACTGCGGACCCTGCGCGCGGCGCTGCACCTCGACAACGGCGGGATGCTCGGGCTCGCCCAGCACGGCAGCACGGTCAGTGCCGTGTTGGCCATGGCGGAGGCGATGCTGCTGGCCACAGTGCCCGGCGCGGTGGTTCTGGCCGACGATTTCGGCGATCAGCTGGACGCCTCGGCGACCGAGCACCTGGCCTCGCTGCTGCGGAGCCGCTCCGGTCAGGTGTGGCTGTCCACGCGGCGCCCGGAGGCGGCGCGGGCGTTCGAACCCACGGAGGTGGTACGCCTGGTGCGGCACGGCGGTGTCCGCTCACACCACCAGTTCACCAAGATCACCGACCGCAAGGCGCTGAGCGCGATGCGGCAGTGGCACACACAGTTGCTGGCTGCGTTGACGGCGCCGGTGGTCGCGATCACCGAGGGGCCGCACGACGTGGCAGCGATCGGCATGGTGGACCGTCGCCGGCCTCCAGCCCAGCTTCCCCTGTCCGCCCATGGCGTCAGACTGGTCGCCGCCGGCACCGGCGGCGACGGCGGGACCAGCCAGATCCCTCGCATCGCCGACCTGGCACGGCAGCTGGGGTTCCGGGTCCTGGTCCTCATCGACCGCGACCGCGACAACCAGCAGACGACGGACGAACTCACCAAGATCCAAGCCTCGTGCGACGTGGTGCTCCGGCTCCCCCTGGGAGCGGCCATCGAACGTGCCCTGGTCGAGGGGCTTCCCCTGCCCGAGGTCGCCGCCGCCAGCGCAGCGCTCACCGAGTACGGCATCCCCGACCCCATGAGCGGCGCGACGGACGAGTGGGCTGTGTCTAACCTGTGCAAGGTGATCCACAAGCAGGGGCTCCACGAGCAGTTCCTCGAGGCTCTCTACAGCGACGGCAAGGCGCAGCATCCACCGTTGATCCTCAACGCGCTCGCCGAACTCGCCCGGGCGGCGGACCCCGCGTACGACGGCCCGCAGGTGATCGACCTGGCGCTTCCCAGCCAGCCGGCGGCCTCCTGATGACCTACGAGGCACGTAAGGACCAGCAGGACGTCATCGACAGCACGGCGCCGGTGGTACTGGTCACCGGCGGCGCGGGAACAGGCAAGACCGCCACCGCTGTGGCGGCCGCCCGCGCGCATCTGGAAGCGTCCGACCGGGACTTGGGACTCCTGCGCCAAAACGCTGCCCGCAGCGGGCAGCGCACCCAACTTCCGGCCGCTACCCGGGTGCTGTTCTTGTCGTTCTCCCGTACCGCGGTCGCGCAGATCATCGACCGCGCCGCAGGGGTGATCGGCCCGCTGCGCCCGCGAATGGAGGTCGCGACCTTCCACGGCTTCGCGTGGAGGATCATCAGCAGCTTCGGCGCCCACCACGGCTTCCCTCCCCCGCAGTACGTCCTCAGTGAGGCCAACCGGCTCGTGCCTGGCGCCCCGCCCGGACTCACCTACAACCAGCTGATGCCCGCAGCCGCCGAGCTGCTCACGCTGCCCAAGGTGAGCGAGCACTACGCCGGCCGGTACTCCCTGGCGATCTGCGACGAATTCCAGGACACCGACGCCACCGAGTGGGAGTTCGTACAGCAGATCGCCCCCGGGGCACGGCAGATCCTGCTGGGCGATGTCAACCAGAGCATCTTCCAGGGGAGCTTCAAGCCCGGCGTGGACCCCGCCGCACGGATCGCGGCGGCCATGGCCCATCCGGGTGCGGTGCGGATCGACCTCGAACCGGCCAGCTACCGCGACCCCTCCGGCGTCCTTCCCGCCGCGGCCGAGGCCGCGCGCACGCGCGACTTCAGCAACCCCGCCTTCGGCGTGGCTGCCTCCCATGGCCGCCTGGCCGTCACCCGGTACACGAGCGGCTCCGGGTACGAACAGGTCATCGATCTGACCCGGGCCGCACGCGAGAAGGGGCACACGGTCAGTGTCTTCACCCACACGAACGTCGCGACGACGGCCTTGTCGGATGCCCTCACAGAGGCCGGCCTGGCCCACGAGCAGGTCGGCTTCACCGAGGCGCATGCCGAGGCGCTGTCCGCGCAACTGGCGCTGCTGCAGTACGCGCTGGGCGATGACGACGCACCGGTCAGACGGGCCCTGGCTGTTTACGTCACCGCCTGCCTGCGCAGCAGGAACCTGTCGGAGCTGGCTCGTCAAATGCTCAACCGCTCTAACACGGTGCTGGAATCCGCGTTTTCCGACCTCGCGCGAGACCTGCGCTCCGCCGGGGGCGCCGAACCGGACATCGCGCGTCTGGCGGGAATCCTCACGGGGGCATACGCCCGTATCGGCACCTTCCGCGGACAAGAGTCGTGGCTACAGGCAGCGTCCGAGACCCGGCGCGCCCTGCTTCTTCTCGACGAAGGACTCGGAATCGACGCCGTAGCCGCCCGACTGCGGGAAGTCCACGACGAGACCCTCGTCGGCTCCACTCGGCCGCGCCCGCACCCCATCCAGGTGATGAACCTGCACCAGACCAAGGGACGCGAGGCCGACACCACCATCCTTCTACTCGGCGACGACGAGTACTACGGCCCCGAGGGCGAACCCTTTCCGAGCGGTTCCCGGTTGCTGTACGTCGTCATGACCCGCGCCCGCGAGCAAGCCCACCTCGTCGTTCCGGCCCAGACCCACCCTCTGTGGGCTCCGCTCATCGCCGCCTTGGAGTAGGCGACAGGGCAGCAAGCCCACCGCACGCCCACTCCACACTGGCCTGGATCGCGAACATGTTGGCGACGAGGAAGTCGCGTTTGACGGCGACGGCGTCGATGCCGTCGTCGAGGCGCCCTTCTCGGTGCTCGCCAGCGCACACCCGACCCCGGAACAGAAAGCCCCATGGGTGGACGCAGCGGTGTTGATCTTGACGCAAAGGAGACGCGGCGAATCTGCCACCAAGAAGCACAGGCAGCTGTCCCCAGAAGCACAGCTTCCCCCCGTTAACGCTGACAGGCCATCAGAATACCTCTGAGCTCGGCTTTTCTCGGATCGACGCCAGTGGCAGCCAGACTGTGCTTCCGGTGATAGTTTCACTGCGCCCCACATAAGCCAGGCAAGGCGCCATACCCACCCCGCATACCGCGATCACCACGTGCTGCCAGCATACCGCCCACCGTCTCGGCATGGGCCTTGGCGGTTAGCCCGCCCCCATCCGCATATCTCACACACCATCGGATACAGCCACCGCTTCAGGTTCATCAGGCACTTCGCCCGGATTCACCTTGACGAGCCGAGGTCAGTAACGCCTCTGGCAGGGTTGTACCTCAGCAACCGAGGGGTCACAGCAGGCGCAGCGACATCACCCCACTGCGGGTGCGCACCAGGACGTGGTGCTCGTCACTGATGAGCAGACCCGTGATCCACGAGCCGATGTGAACGGTCAGACGGCAGTCGGACGAGGCACTGTCGAAGACTCGCAGCCTCCGGTCGGTGTCCGCTGTCACCATCACCAAGCGGTCGTCGACCTCAATGGCAGCCAGATGGCGCGTACTCAGGCTCGGATTCGACCACCGGTGAAGTTCATCCCCCTTGAGGGCGTCGAGGACGACCAGGGGCCCCTCCGGCTCGGCGAAGCACAACACGGGACTGCCGCGCCACCAGGTCAGCAAGCTGAGCTCCGACACCCGAGCCGCTGGGTGTGAGTGGATGGTAGGAGTTCGGGTGCCGTCGTACTGAATCACCGATCCCCCAGCGGCGAGCAGGATGCCCAACTCCCGCTTGGCCAGAATGGAGAAGGAAGCCGATACCGAGAAGTGGCCATCTCCGTCGAATACCCTGCAGACCAACTTGGGCCTGCTGTCCCAGAGTTCAAAGCGGTTAAGGAAACAGCACACGAGAAATTCCTGGCCGTTCCAGGGAATCAGTTCAGCGCCCAGGGCAAACCTGCCGAGGTCGCCAGTAAGGGTGACGGCTTCGTCCGTCGCAGCGTTGTACCGCACCAACTTTCGTCTGCCACGCGGCATCGGTGGACCGACCAGCACAGGGGGCAGTTCTGGGTGTGTGGCAAGCCGGCCGCCGATCAGGCGCACCGATAACCCGGTGCCCTGCGCTCCTGTTGCCGGATCCAGGAGCCGCAGGCCGGTCCGTGTACCGAGCAGAACATGCTGCCGCCCGTCGATCCTGGTCAGTGCGAACGGAACAGCTTCGGGGTCGGAGACCGGGCTGCGTTGCCGGTACCGGTCCTCCACGACAGCAGTCGGCTCCCACACCTGGATGAACGTGGCCAGGTCGTCGACGGTGACCACGGCGGGACGAGTGGTTGACTCCAGAGGTAGGACTTGGCGGTACGCCGACTGATCGACATCGACCAGCACCCGAGGGTGACCGGCAGCGTCGACGCTGCGCAGTCGGCAGTCGTTCCGGTTGTACCAGTAGTGCGGTCCATCGTCCCGGAACGCCATCGCAGCGCCTCGTACTCTCGCATGCACCCGCATCGTCCGGATCCGCCCCCGCTGCGAGACGACGGTTCCACCGCGGTTAGACGCCAGATGCGACAGGACCACGTGCACGGTCCCGTTGTGCACGCGCAGTTCCTGAATCTCGTGCTCGCGATGACTGAGCCGGTCCGTCCGGCGGGTTCTCCCGGTGACCAGGTCTACGGACCACACCTCCAACTCGGCGTGCTGGGTGTGATTGCGCCCCCAGCCGACTGCTGCGATAGCGACGGTCAGTTCGCTGCCCTGACAGGCCACTGCCACCCGCCGGAGGTGCGGGGCGCGACGGCTCGGGAAGGTCGGGTCGATCGTGCAGATGGCCCGGCCGACAGCCAGATCGACCACCTCGATCCGATCAGGCTCGAGCAGGACACCTATCGGACCATCTGGGCCGGCGGACATGGCGATCTCGACCGCCCCGGTCCGCAGAGCAGGGCCGAGGGGCCTACCGGTATCCAGGTCCCAGCCCTGTGCCTGGCCCTCCCCCAAGGTCATGACCAGCGGGCCATCGCTGTCGTGCGGAACCGTGAGTCGCACGAACCAGCCAGGAATCGGTGCCCGCACGGCCACGCCGGAGGCAAAGTCCCACACTTGCACGCCCTGCACCAGGCCAGCGGTCACAATCACCGTCTGCCCATCGAGGACCCGCTCGGCGGCACCCGTCACGGAGTGAGGCGACCAACCGATGGTCCGGTGCGGCCGACTGGGCAGCGCCCACCGAGTGCCCCAGCGGCGGCTGGGCACCCGCGCTCGGACGGCAGCCGCGAGCGACCGTGCATCGTGTTGGACGGCGGCCAGTTCCAGGAGCGCTGCTCGCTCTGATAGTTCGTGGGTACCGAGCAGCATCGCCGCACTGGCCTGATAGACCCGCCGCGCAGCCAGTGCCGATGGCGAGCGCACCGAGTCCAGGGCTGGCAACAGAGCTGCATGATCAGCTGCTAGCAGGAACAGCGGGTCCGTGGCCAGCTCGTCCAGCAGCCCGGCAGCTGCCGCGTGAGTGGCCAGATGAGCGCGGATGTACGGGTCAGCCGCCATCCAGTCCGGGCCGCTGCCGTCAAGCGCGGGTGGGACCAGCGCCACGAGCGCGCGGCTCAGCTGGGCCTGGGCATCCTGTGAGGCAGCGGCCCGCAGTTCGTCGGCGAAGGCCTCGTGGTACAGCCGGTAGACCGAGCGGCCGAGTGGATCGAGGGCTTCGGTCAGATAAGAGCCAGCCGCTGCCACCAGCTCCGCGATCTCCTCACCCCTGACCGATCTGCCCAGGACGGACGAGGCCAGAGCCGGCCAGACGGTCCCCCACGGCAGACCCCGGCCCTGGGCGAAGGCGATCGGGGTCAGCATTGCGCGGGCGGTGCGCTCGTCCGGGCCAAGCTGCTCGCGAAGCGCCCAGCTGATGACCGCACCGAGGCCGCCGCTCGGCAGCTCGACCGGCGGCGCGCTGGGCGGGCGGTGGGCCAGGGTCCGGGCCATCAGCCGGACGGCCAGGTAGTTGCCCTCGGCCTGGGTGGCGACCTGAGCGGCCAGTGACGGGTTGAGCGGTCGACCGTGGCTGCCAGGACCATCCGGTGCGGTGAGCAGCAGTCCTGCGTATGCGGCCAGGTCTTCCTGGGTCGACCACCGCGGGTCGTCCAAGTCCAGGACCCAGAACTCGGGGCCGGCCAAGTCGACCAGGTGTGGGCGAGTACCTACCAGTAGTCGTACGGATGGCATTGCGGCCAGCGGACGTAGCAGAGAGAACAGCAGCGGCCGCACCTCTGACGGGACAGCCTCGTCCAGGCCGTCGATCACGAGGTCGAGCGGCTCTCCCGACACTGCAATGGCGGACAGCACGTCTTGCAGCGTGCGCGGCGCAGGCAGGACAAGGTGGTCACCGAGCAGGTCGACCAGGTCGGCCAGCGTGAGATTCCGGGCCTGGAAACTGACGGTGATCGCGCCGTCCCGGGCCAGGCGGGAAAGCAATGCCGATTTGCCGACGCCAGGGGAACCAGTGACCAACACGCCGTATTCGGGGTGCGACAGGCGTCCACGGCGAGCCAGCCATTCGCCGAGCACAGTGAGAGCTGCTGTGCGGCCGGTGAAGTAGTCGTGGCGTCGCGGCGATTCGAAGCGGTACCGGTTAGCCGGGGAGGGTCGTTCAACGAGCACACTCGCAGGTGACTCCAGCTCCGGCACACGCGCCCCTGCTGCTGACAGCTCCGACAGCTCATTCGCCAGCAGGCGCTCCAATTCGAGCACCCGCTGTGCCCACTCCGACTCTCGCCGAACTGTCTGGCTTGCCCATGCCCGCTGCTCGGCCAAGTCCACTTCGGGCGGCAGGTCCGGCACGTGCCGAGGATTGGGCATGAAGGCGAATGTGCCGTCCCCGGACATGTAGTACTCCGCGCGCTGCAGTGCGCCACGCGCCAAGAGCTCGCTGTTGACCCGCCTCACCACCTCTTCCAGTGCGAGCCTGGCCTGTCGTGGGCCGCCCAGGCCCGGGTCGGCCACCGCAGCCGTCAGTGCCTGGGCGAACAGCCCGTCTTCGGCCTGTTCCCGCGGGCGGGCGGCAGCGATTACCGCGAACCCGTCCAACGCCTCGGGGCCGCCGGCTGCCAGTCGGAGCGTCAGGTCGCGGGTCAGTGCCTTGACTCCCTGTGTCGCACCGAGCCCCGCGTAGCAGGTGTCGATCACCACCAGCAGGTGGCGTACGCCGCTGCGCCCGAAGAGAGTGACCAGATCCTCAGTCTCAAGTGCGAGGTCCGGATCGCCGAACTCACTGTCATGGCAGAGCAGATAGTGGTGGCCGTCGTCGCTGCGCTCGCCGTGGCCACTGTAGTAGACCACCAGTGCGTCCCCGCTGCGCGATTCCGCACGCTTCCAGCGGATCAGGCGTTCGAGCAGCTCATTCCGGTCGAGGTCGAGCAGGCGCAGTGCCGACCCGTACTGCATGCTGGCGAACACCTCGGTGACCTGGTCGAGGTCGCCCGGGACATGCGGCAGTTGTTCGATCTCTTCGTCACGGTAGCGGGCGGTGCCGGCAGTGATGACGAACCGGCGGGCCACCTCGGTCACCCGTGCAGTCCCGCCGCGATGGCCGCACCGGTCTCCACGGCAGTCAGGTGGTGCTCGACCGCGTGGGCCTGCCAGCCGTTGTCCACCAAAAGGTCGGTGACCTGGCTGCTGCCGACAAGTGGCGCGAGTGCCTTCACCAGTGCGACCACGTCATAGCGGTCACAGATGTTGGTCCAACTCTCGGCGCTCCCCGGCCATGTGATCAGGCCGTCCACTGGCGCCGGCAGCAGCCGCTCGCGCACCAGGTGCGGGATGCCCAGAGGCGACCCCAACGTCACCAACGTTCGCACGTTCCACTCGGGATGGGCGCACAACGCCTCATAGGCCACCACCGACCCAAGGGAATGGCCGACGAGCACCCGGGTGTCTGGAGTGACGGCGGCGGCGATCTCCGCCTGGACCCGCCCACGCAAGGCGGGATCGTTCAGGTAGCGAGTCACCTGGCGCAGCACACCGAGCATGAACTGCTCCCCGACGCCGGCCAGGAACCGGGACTGGCACACGGCGTGCAAGGCGTGTTGGACGGTCAGCGGAGTGCGTGCCTTCAATCCGGCCCGTCCGTTGGCGGCCGGCACCCGGTCCGGTTCCTCGTTGGCGGCCGACTGCCACAGTGCGGCTAGCAGCGCCTGTTCGTCCTCGGTCAACGCATCAGGGTCGTGCCAGGTCTCGCCCTTGCCGTTTGAGGGTCGGAAGACATGGCCGTAGAAGGCCACCGCCACGTCCTCGGCGGCCAGCGACGGGCCTCCCGCAAGACGCACCCCGTCGGCTGCAGCTGCCGCAATCCCGCCGTGCATCGTCCTCGGCCCCAGATACTGCTTGGCGATCCCGTGTACGAAGACCACGGCTGCCAACGTCCCACCCCCACGGTTGAACTGATATCTACGCCAGGCTACTGCGCTCCTCGGCCAGGCCATGGACGCCGGTCGGCTGGCAGTGTTCTACACCGACGTCACGCTCGACCCCGAGCTATGGGACTTCGACGGCACCCACCTGATCATCGTCGGCGCCCCGGTGTGGGTGCGCATGGCCAGTCCACGTGCAGGACACCATGATCGTGTTACGAGCTCTCAGCGATAGCAAAGCCGGTGGACCTGATCGGGGCCTTCGTCGCGGTTTGGTCACTTCAGCGCCAGCAGGGTGGTCGACGGTGGAGAATGCTGCCGACATGAGTGATCTGACTGCCGCGCACCGCGGGTACGAGTACCAGGACTTGATGGAGGCAGGCCGCGTCGTCGACCTGCTGCTCGGCGGGATCGCCAGGGTCCATGTCGATGAGAAGCTGGTGGCGGACGATCGCTTCGACGACCTCACGGTGATCAACGCGGACAGATCCCGTGAGCGGACGCAGTTCAAGCACTCGGACGAGGAAGGCCCCCTCGGCTACGCCACGTTCACGACCGACAATCGCGGGCTGATGCTGGACCGCCTCGTGGCGGCTGCCGTCGCCGACCGGGACGGCCCCGGGGCGGGCGCCACCGCGCACCGGTTGCGCATCGTGATGCGCGACGCACCTCCGGACGATGCTGTACTGAACGCGGTGATGGTGCCAGCCCGCTCCTCTGACGTGCCATTCCTGGCGGGGATGAACACCACACTGCTGCGGTTCGACGCGGAAGCCCTCTGGCGAGGGTTCGACCTGCCCGCGCGGGGCCGACGCAAAGCGGGCAACGTCTTCGGGTTCCTGACCGGCGGTGACACGGCTGTGTCCAAGCAGGACCTGGAATGGCTGTGCGAGCACCTGGTGGTGGAAGTCGGCGCGCCGGCCATGACGACGGACCTCCTGCAGCCAGGGCCGGCCGAACAGCTTCTCCTCCAACGGGTGCGCGGCGAGCTCGGCGCGGGGATCTACCCCAACGAGGGACGCTCACCGGTGGATGTCGCCGAGGCGCTGATCCGAACGGTCCGCTCCGCACGGCAGCGCGGAAGCGAGATGACACCCCGCGAGCTAATGCGCCAGGCCCAACTGCGCAGCGACCTCGGCGCCGTCGTGCGCGCGAACCCTGTCGACCGCGCTCTGGAAGTGGCCAGGCCCGCCACGGTCGGCGTCCTGGCGGAAGCGGCCGGGACAGCGGCAGCCGACGGGGGAGTCCTGCTGGTCACGGGCCCTCCGGGACAGGGCAAGTCCTGGGCGTGCCAGCAGCTGGTCGACCAACTCACCGGTGACGGATGGCTGGTCGCCGAGCACTACTGCTACCTCGGCGACGCCGACGGCGACCAGCTGACCCGGGTGGTCACCGAAACGGTCTTCGGCAGCCTGCTGGGCCGGCTGGCCGAGTCGGACCCCGACCTCGTCCAGGAGCAGCGCCCTCGTTTCGCCGCCGATGCGCAAGCACTGACGACGGCGGTGGACACCGCTCTGCGCAAGGACCCCACCCGGCGCGTGGCGCTCGTCGTGGACGGACTGGACCACGTCACCCGCGTACAAGGAGGAAGGACCAGGAGAGCCGATCCGTCCCTGGCTCTCGCCGCGGTCCTCGGCTCGCTGCCCCTTCCGCCCGGCAGCGTCCTCATCGTCCTCAGCCAACCCGGAAACCACCTCGTCCCCCTCCAGGACACGGGGGCGGCTTCCGTCTCCGTGCCGCCACTGACCGCGCACGAGTGCCGCGCCGTCGCCCAGCGACTCAAACTCGTCCCGGCGGCGGACGACGAGCGCACCGAAGCGCTCCTGACCGACGACCGCGACGTGACCGACTTCCTGGACGCGCTGCAGGAACGCTCGGGCGGAAACGCCCTGTACGCGACGTACCTCTGCCGCGAGGTCGCCCTCCGGCCGGAGACGATAACGAAAGCCGCGGCAGTGGTGCGGGCGCTCCCTGCCTACCAGGGATCGTTGGAGGGCTACTACAACCACCTCTACGACACCCTCGGCGCGGAAGCCGACGTCGTCGCGGACATTATCGCCCTGCTCGGCGTGTCCGTCACCCGCGAGGAGCTCGGGCAGATCATCCCGGACCGGGCGCACAGGATCGACGACGCGCTGAAAGTGCTGGCCCCGGTACTCTCCGGGACGGCCGGACCCGGCGAAATCCGCGTCTACCACGAGTCATTCGCCCGCTACCTGCGCCTGGGCTACGACAACGACCCTGGGGCCCTGGAATCGACGCTGGCGCTGATCGCCACCTGGCTGACCGGGAAGGGACTGTTCGACGACCCGCGGGCCTTCCGCCGTCTCCTGCAGATCCTCGCCGAAGCGGGACGCGATGCGGAGGTACTCGACCACATCGGGCGGGACTTCGTCGCCCGTGCTGTCGCCACCGCCCACCCGGCCTCGGCGATCAGGGACAACCTGGCCACCGGCGTGCGCTGTGCCGCCAGGACAGCGAATTGGCCCCTCGTCGTGCGCTGTGTCGAACTGGCGAGGGCCGCGCAGACGTTCGAGTTCGAGCGCTTCGACTCGGACCTGGTGGAATTCGCCGACGTGCCGATCGCCTTGATGGGGGCTCAGACGCTGGCGGATCGGCTCCTGCACGACGGGCGGACCGTCATGCCCGCCCGAGCGGGTCTGCAGATGTGCGCCGTCCTCGACGAGGCAGGTGCCGTGGCACCGTGGCACGCGTACATGATGACGCACGACCACGAGGCGGAATCGGACAACACCTCCTACGGGGCGGAGTCCGACCGGGCCGTCGAACTGGCATACCTGCGTGGCCGGTTGCGCCTGTCGGCGACCGATCAGGGGACAGGGGAGGAGCCGCAGGAGGACGGGCCCGGCCGGCCGGTGTCGCTGGACCGCATCGCTGAGTGGTTCGACGAACGGGGTGACCAGGCAGCGGCAGACGCCGTCGTTAAGACGCTCCTCGACACCGTCGGCATGGAGGCCGTCACCGACCTGGTGCCGCGCCTTGAGACGGGCGGCCCGGTATGCCTCGCGCTCGCCGAGCAGATCGCCGCAGGCGCGGTGCCCGAGGCGGCGGGCAGCGCCGCGGACTGGGCGCAGAAGGCCGCCGACCTGGGATATGTGATGGGAACGGCGCAACGGCTGCTCGCGCTGGGGGTCGTCGCCGCCGATCTTGCCGCAGGCCTTGCGGCAGACGAGACTTCGACGGCCCGCGACGCCTTGTTTTCCTTGACATACAACGTACAGAACGAACAGGTCCGGTGGGGTCCCGTGGCCGTGGCCAGGTGGCTCGACGCGCTGGCGGTCACGGCACGGACCGACCCCATCGCCCTGGACGCGGCACCTTCTCTCGTCCAGGGGCCCGGCTGGTACCCCTGCTGGCTGCGGTTCGCGATCGCCCTCGCCCGCGCCGAAGCCGCCGAAACACCCACCCGGTCCGGCCTGGTCATCGAAGCCCTCGGGCTCCTGACCGCAGACCTCGGCCGCTTCACCGGCAAACCCCGCGCCTGCGACCTCTACCCGATCCATCCGCTCATTGAAGAGTCGGTACGCCGAGCGGCTGCCCTCGTGTCCGACCAGGACTGGCCACAAGCGTGGAAGACCCTCATCCACGTCAGCCGGGAAATCAGCGTCAGCGTGCGCGGCGAGATGGGCGGACCGCTGCCGGCCGACACTCTCCTGACGATTGCCGTCGAGCACACCACGCCCGCACGGCGGGCAGGCGTTGACGAAGCCGTCCGCAACGAGTTCCTGCAGCAGGCCGGCGGACGCTTCTACAGCGACCTCGCCCGCTACCGTCTCATCCACGCGCGTCTCGCCCTCATCGCCGACGACCTCGTCGAGGCGGAGGAACTCTGGCTGGCGGCCTGCCGCTTCCTGGTGGCCTACGGCTGGCACAAGGACAACACCGTCTACGAGGTCCTGGATCCGCTGCCCGCCCTGGTCGCTGCGGATCCGGCCCGGGGGCGGGCGCGGGTGGCGCGCATCCAGCCGCTGTGCGAACGCCTTGTCCTTCACACGGACGGCAAGGAGACCAACACCGCCCGTCCGCGGTGGTGGAGCGTCCTGGCCGGGGCAGACCCCGCGGCCCTTGCCGATCTCGCAGCCGCCGGCCTGCTCAGTGACTGCAACGGCCCGAATACCCTCCTCCACGGCGCCCGAGAAGACCTCTGGCGCGCGTGGAGCGACACTGCCGACCCGGTCGCGGCAACCGCGCTCCGCATCACCTTGGACAGCCCGCTCCTCCAAGCCGACGCCGCACTTCTGGACCGGCTCGCCCGGACAATCGGCCCCTCCACGCCCGACGACGTTCCACAACTGCTGCGCCTCGCACTGAGCAGGGCCGACGAGCGGCAAGCGAACCGCGACTCCTCCACCGACGAGACCAGGCCGACCGACGCGCAGCTTGTCGCGGAACTCAACGCCGTCGCCGAACGCATCGGCGCCCCGCAGCTCACCCCCCTGCCCGAACCACTGGTCACCGACGAGTCCCAGAGCCTCCGCAGCACACCAATCCCCGCGCAGCCGGCCGCTCCGCCGCCGACCTCACCTGCCGCCTTGTCGCCCGCGCCCTCCGAGCCGGTCGGCCTGATCCGGGTACTGCGCGCATGGCACCTGAGCCCGTACGAGGCCGGCGCACCACAGCACACGCTCGAACAGATGACAGACCTCGTCGGCGACGGCCTGCTCGACCTGATCACCCGAGGACAGACTGACGAGGCCGCACAAGTCCTGCGCGCCATCGCGGGCCCCTTCGATTTCCGGGACGGCCCGCTCCTGCTGCGCCAACTCGCGGACAAGCTCCACCAGAACGGCCACGACACTCTCGCCGCCGAAGCCTACGCACTGACCTGGGTACGCACCCGCGGACAAGGCGGATGGCTGAACTTCGGAGGCGAGACAGCTCTCGACGCCCTTCGCACGGCCTCTCAACTCGACCCCGCCCTCACCCACCGCGTCATCACCGAAGAGGTCGAAGCAGTGGTGGGCGCTGGCCGGTACGGGACCCACGGCATCACCCAGGCACTGGTCTTCGCCTTCGCCCACCAAGCCCTCGGCCTGCCCCCAAACGGCTCTCTCGACCTGGCCTTCGCCCTTTGGGACGAAGCCGCAACGATCATCGAGAACAGAGCACCCCGCGTCCACGACAGCGACGACCCCCAGCACCCCTACCGCGCCCCTGACAACGACAACGGCACCCCCGCACCCGGCGATCTCGATCGCGCCTTCGCGACCGCGGCACTGGCCGCAGTTGCACACGCGGACCGGGAAGGCAAACGCCGCGCGATGGTTGCGACGCGGTCCCTGATCACGCTGCGCCCCGAAGCCACGGCACCCGCCATGGCCCTCGCACTGGAGCAACTCTCCGATCCGGCGACCCTGATGTGGCTGCTGTGCCTCCTCCATGAGCAGGGCGCCGCAGCCCAACTCGTCGTGGACCACTGCCAGCACGCACTCGAAGCACTGGCCCGCGGACCGCTGCTCACCGTCCGCGCCCTCGCCCGCCGGCTGCTCACCGATGCGGCCGACGTGCCCTTGGGACCCTCGGATCCGGCAGCGCTTACCCCGCTGAGCAGCCTGTGGACCTCCGCTGCGCAGGAAGACAGCCAGAAAGACCACTTCGTGAAGGGGATGGTCGCAGAAGTGGCCCGCGCGCGGCTGAACGAAGCCGAGCAACTGCAGTCCGGGCTGATCCGAGCGGTCCTCGCCAAGGTCCGCCGCGAGCTCGACACCGAGCGCACCATCGAGAGGAACAAGGCCCTGCACCGCGCCAACCGCAGTGCCGACGAGGACGAGCTGCCCGACGCCTACCTCGCCCTCGAAGAGACCATCGAAGAGACGATCCAGACGGTGGCGGCGGGCAGCCGCGCGCACAGACTCTCGCAAGGCCTGGGGACGAGCGACCCGGCCGTCTGGGAGGACCAGCTGGCCGCCGTACTCACAGACCACCCTCGCATCCCGCTGGCCTTCGAAGTAGCACGCTGGCCGCGCCCCGACCTCCGGCTGCCACCCGGCCCCGACGACCCGTCCGACCCGGACACCCCGACGGTTGCAACAACCACCGAGACCACTTCCACACGGCCCCTGGCGCAAGCCGCCGTCCTCACCGGACAGACCCTCCCGGGCTGGCGCATCCTCGCTTCCGTGGAGGAACGCAAGTTCCTGTCACCGGACACTCGCACAACCGGCCTGACCGTCGTGACCTGCTCAGGCCCGGAAGTGACCGACACCGGGAATCAGCAGAGCAGCACCTTCCCCTTCGCGAAGGGAGACCTCGAGGAGTGGTCCCGACGGCCGGGGCAGCACCCCGCCGCTGACACCCCGACGGCCACAGCGCTCCTCGGCCTCGACCGCGCCATGACCGCCGCCGCAGACGCCGCCCAAGGCCTGGGGCTGCCCGGCTTCGCACTGACACCCACCCCGTGGCTGCGGGCCGCACTGTGCCTGACATCCGGAGGCCCGCTGACACTGGACGACGACCATGGTCCGGCCCTGCGGCTCATCTGCTGGCGCGCCGAGTACGAGCGGAGCGCCTACCGCTTGCCGTGGCCACGGACGACCGGCTGCGCAGTCGTGATCCGCCCCGACCTGCTGGACGTCCTGTCCGAACGGGCCTCCGCGCCGATCGTCATCCGAGACACCGTCATACGGCTGGAAGCGGAGCAATGAGGACCCCATGGTCGGAAGGAACGGCACCCGGTACCAGGTAACGAGGCCGACCCTTCGATGCCGGGGCCGCGCACACGTCCATCCTGGCCGCCGGCCGCGCCAGGGG
>NZ_JBHVFE010000152.1:0-18494 GCF_042801945.1 Kitasatospora sp. NPDC057542 | reverse complement strand
CTGCTGCTCTGGCTGCCGGTGCTGATCGCCAAGCGCGAGCGCGGCGAGCGGGCGGGCGGCAACGCCGTCCCGGCCAAGCTGCCGATCACCCGCAGCCGTACGGCCTGGGCGCTGGCCGGCTTCTTCGGCCTCCAGGCCAGCGGTGCGTACATGGTGATGGGCTGGCTGCCGAAGATCTTCCAGGACGCCGGCATCGACAAGGGCACCTCCGGGGTGCTGCTCGCGGTCACCATGGTGATCGGCGTGCCGGTCTCCTATGTCCTGCCCAACCTCGCCGCCCGCCGCGGTGACCAGCGGCCGTTCGTGGTCGTGCTGGCCTCGTGCGGCATCGCCGGCTACGCCGGGCTGGCGCTCGCCCCGGCCGGCGCGCCGTGGGTCTGGGCGGTCCTGGTGGGCCTGTCCAACTGCGCCTTCCCGCTGGTGCTGACGATGATCGGACTGCGCGCCCGGACGGCCGGCGGCGTCGCACAGCTGTCCGCCTTCGCGCAGGGGATCGGCTACCTGATCTCCGTTCCCGGCCTGATCCTGATCGGCCGGATCTACGACGTCACCGGCCAGTGGTACTGGCCGCTGGGCTTCCTGGCCCTGCTGCTGGTGCCGCAGATGCTGTTCGGCCTGCGCGCGGCGCTGGCGCGGTACATCGAGGACGAGGCGGTGCACCCGGGGGAGCAGACCAGGGCGTGACGTCCGACGGGGGTGTGTGACGCCGGGGACCGCACGCGGCGGTGAAGGGCGAGGACCGACGGGGAAGGTCAAGGCCTGGCCAAGGCGGTGGGGCCAGCGGACGGCGGGCGCGTTCGGGATGGGAGAATTCCGGACATGCCCGTTCTCGATCCTGATCCCACCGACGGCCGCAAGCAGCTCGGCCGCATCGCCCTCGCCTTCGGTGCCATCGTGGTGCTGGTGGCGATCATCGCCACCGTCGCGGCCACGATGGGCTGAGGGATTCCGTACGCCACCTGATGCCCTGGTGAACGGGGCTTGGTGAGACTCCTCGTCCCTCGGAGTGGTGGCATCCGGGAGCATCGCGCCGCCGGGCCGCTTTTCTGCCAAGCTTGCTGGGTATGAGCGCCGACACGCCCCGCAGGATCATCGTTCTCCGCCATGCCAAGGCCGACTGGCCGAACGGTGTGGACGACCACGAGCGGCCGCTGGCCGACCGGGGCCGACACCAGGCTCCGGACGCCGGCCGCTGGCTGGTCGACTCCGGCATCAACCCCGACTACGTGCTCTGCTCCACCGCGCTGCGCACCCGCGAGACCTGGAAGCTGGCGGCGCACGAGCTGCCCAAGCGGGCCCGCAAGACGGTGTACGAGGACCGGGTCTACGAGGCCAGCCCCGGTGAGATCATCGCCGTGCTCCAGGAGACTCCGGAGGAGTTCTCGGACCTGGTTCTGGTCGGCCACAACCCGGGTGTGCTGGGTCTGACCCAGGTGTTGGCCGGGGACGCGGGCGACCGGGACGCGCTGGAGCGGCTTCGGCTCGGGGGCTTCCCGACGGCGGCGATCGCCGTGCTCAGCTTCAGCGGCTCCTGGAAGGGCGTCGAGCCGGGCGTGGCCCAGCTGGTCTCGTACTACACGCCGCAGGACTGATCCCGGGAACGTACGTGAGGGGCGCGCGGACTTGATCCGCGCGCCCCTCGTGTACGTCCGAAGGCCCTCTTCGAGCGGGCCTCACTCCATCGGCCGTGGCCGGGCCGGCCCTTACTCGGTCGGGGTGCCGTGCAGCGCGTCGGCCGCCTCGACCTCCTCGCGGGTGATGCCCAGCAGGTACAGCACGGTGTCCAGGAACGGCACGTTCACCGCGGTGTCGGCGGCCTCGCGCACCACCGGCTTGGCGTTGAACGCCACCCCGAGGCCGGCCGCGTTCAGCATGTCCAGGTCGTTGGCGCCGTCGCCGATCGCCACCGTCTGCTCCAGCGGCACCTTCGCCTGCTCGGCGAAGCGGGCCAGCCAGCGTGCCTTGCCCGCCCGGTCCACGATCTCGCCGACCACCCGGCCGGTGAACCTGCCGTCCACCACCTCCAGGGTGTTCGCGGCCGCGAAGTCCAGCCCCAGCTGCTCCACCAGGTGGTCGGTGACCTGGGTGAAGCCGCCGGACACCACCGCGACCTGGTAGCCGAGGCGCTGGAGGGTGCGGATCAGGGTGCGCGCGCCCGGCGTGAAGCGGACCTCGGCGCGGACCTTCTCCGTCACCGAGGCGTCCAGCCCGGCCAGCAGCGCCACCCGGGCCCGCAGCGACTCGGCGAAGTCCAGCTCGCCGCGCATCGCCGCCGCCGTCACCTCGGCGACCTTCTCCTCGCAGCCCGCGTGGGCGGCGAACAGCTCGATCACCTCGTCCTGGATGAGCGTGGAGTCGACGTCCATGACCACCAGGCGCTTGGCCCGGCGCTCCAGCCCGGCCGCGACCACCGCGACGTCCACCCGCTGGGTGGCCGCCTCCTGGGCCAGCGCGGCCCGCAGCTCGTCGGTGGCGACACCGGAGACGGCCAGCTCGACCGCCGTCACCGGGTACTTGGCGAGCCTGAAGACACGGTCGATGTTGCCGCCCGAGGCGGTGATCCGGGAGGTGAGCGCGGAGACGGCGGCGGCCGTCAGCGGGTTGCCTAGCACCGTGACGTGCGAGCGGCCCTCACGGCGCGGCCGGTTGTCACCGATGCCGGAGAGGATCTCGGCCTGGAGCTTCTGCTCGTCGGCCCAGCGGTGGACGGTGGCCCGCAGCCCGCCCTCGGCGCCGGGTGTGGGGGGCTGGGTGACCAGGGCGCACAGCGTGATGCGGCCACGGGTGACGACCTGCTCGATGTCGATGACGTCGACGCCGAAGCCGGCCAGTGTCGCGAAGAGGCCGGCGGTGATGCCGGGGCGGTCCTTGCCGAACACCTTGACGAGCAGGGTGCGCTCGTCCGCGGTCCGGTGCTGGGCGGCGGGGAGGGGCTCAGCGGCCAGGGGCGATGCGTTCATGGTGCCTCCCACGCTACCGGGCGCTCGACGGCCCGGGGGCACCCGTCCCACCTCGCGGGACGCCACGGGTCCGGCTCGGTAGCAGCCTGGTCACAGTCACCCGGGCCGACTTTCATCGGCGGTCGGCGGGCTGGAATGATTCCCCCCGTCAATCACAGGAACATCGCACCCCTGGCCGGGGGCAACAATTCGGGGGAACCGAGAGAGCGGGGCAGGCGCGCAGTGCCGCAACTCGTCATTGAGATCAACGGACAGCAGCGGACTCTGGAGCCGGGGCGGTCCTACACCATCGGGCGCAACCCGCAGTCCGACTTCCCGTTCGACGACGCCAGGGTGTCCTGGCAGCACGGGACCATCAGCTTCAACGGCAGCGGTTGGCAACTGGACGACCACGGCAGCACCAACGGAACGTACGTGGCCGGCGCCCGCACCATGCAGGCCCAGCTGTTCCCCGGTGCCGTGGTCAACCTGGGCAACCCGGAGAACGGCCCCCGGCTCGGCTTCTCCGCACCCGCGCACGCCGCTGCTCCGCAGACCGCCCCGATGCACGAGGCCACCACCAGCCGTGGTCCGGTGCCCACGCCCCAGCAGCCCGCTCCGCAGCAGGGCTGGCCGCAGCACGAGCCGTACCAGCAGCCGCAGCAGGCCTGGCCGGGTCAGCCGCAGGCCCAGCCGCCGTTCCCGCAGCAGCAGTACGCGCCGCCGCAGGCCCAGCCGGCCCCGCAGCCGCAGCCCCAGCACGGTGGCTTCCCGCAGCAGCAGGGCTTCCAGGGCCCGCCGCAGCAGGGTGGCGACGGGCCGCAGCCGACCATCATCCGCAACCTGACGTCGGCGATGCGCACCGTCCGGATCGGTCGTGCGCTCGACAACGACATCGTGGTGTCCGACCTCCAGGTCTCCCGCCACCACGCCGAGCTGCGTCAGCTCCCGGACGGCCGCTACGAGATCGTCGACCTCGGCAGCCACAACGGCATCTTCCTCAACGGTCAGCGGGTACAGCGTCAGCTGATGGGCCCGCAGGACCGGCTGACCGTCGGCCACTCCGGCTTCGTCCTGGTCGGCGACCAGCTCCAGGAGTTCGTCGACACCGGCGCGGTCTCCTTCTCCGCCCGCCACCTGACCGTCGAGGTCGAACACAAGGGCGGCAAGAAGATCCTGCTCAACGACGTCAGCTTCGGCGTCCCGGAGAAGTCCCTGGTCGCGGTCATCGGCCCGTCCGGCTCCGGCAAGTCCACGCTGCTGCGCGCCCTCACCGGGTACCGCCCGGCCGACCGCGGCGAGGTCCTGTACGACGGCCGCAACCTCTACAAGCAGTTCGCCGAGCTCCGCTCGCGCATCGGCCTGGTGCCGCAGTCCGAGATCCTGCACCGCGAGCTCACCGTCCGAAAGGGCCTCAAGTACGCGGCCCGACTGCGCTTCCCCGGCGACACCGAGGCGCGCGAGCGCGAGGCCCGGATCGACGAGGTGCTGTACGAGCTGCGCCTGGACAAGCGTGCCGACAACAAGATCACCGCGCTCTCCGGCGGCCAGCAGAAGCGTGTCTCGGTCGCCCTGGAGTTGCTCACCAAGCCCTCGCTGATCTTCCTGGACGAGCCCACCTCGGGCCTCGACCCGGGCATGGACCGTGAGGTCATGCAGATGCTGCGAGGCCTCGCCGACGACGGCCGCACCATCCTGGTCGTCACCCACTCGGTGGCCGAACTCGCACTGTGCGACCGGCTGCTCGTGATGGCGCCGGGCGGTTCGGTGGCCTACTTCGGCCCGCCGGACGAGGCACTGCACTTCTTCGGGTACGAGACCTGGGCGGACGTCTTCCAGGCCTTCGAGAACTACCCGGACCACGACTGGGCCGGTCGCTACCGGGGCTCGGTGCACTACCAGCAGTACTCCGCACCCACCGTGGAGGCGGGCGAGGTGCAGCACGTCCAGGTCGCGCAGGAGGCCGTCAAGCCGCCGAAGCCGCAGAGCTGGGGCTCGCAGCTGTGGACCCTGATGCGCCGCTACATGTCGGTGCTCGCCTCGGACCGGGGCTTCCTGGCACTGTCGGTGCTGCTGCCTGCGGTCATCGGCGCGGTCAGCGTGCTGATCCCCAATGAACCGGGGCTCGCACCCAACCCGAAGACGCAGCTCCACCTCAACAGCGGGGCCGCGACGATCATGCTGATCCTGGCGATCGGCGCCTGCTTCTCCGGTGCGGCCAACTCGGTCCGTGAGTTGATCAAGGAACGGGCGATCTACGAACGGGAACGGGCCACCGGCCTGTCTCGCTCGGCGTACATGATGTCCAAGATCATTGTGCTGGGTATCTTCAGCGTGATCCAGGGCGCGATCATCTCCGCCGTCGGCTTCCTGCCGCGCAAGCTCCCCGAGCACGGCCTGATCGTCAGGAACCTGCCGATCATCGAGATGACCATCGGCATGATCCTGCTCAGCTTCGCTGCGATGATGTTCGGTCTGATGATCTCCGCGCTGGTGAAGACCGCCGAGAAGACCATGCCGCTGCTGGTCATGTTCGCCATCGTCCAGGTCGTCTTCACCGGCTGCCTCTTCCAGATCTTCAGCAAGCCCGGTCTGGAGCAGATCGCCTGGCTGATGCCGGCCCGTTGGGGCACCGGCATCGTGTCCACCACGCTCGACCTGTCCACGCTCATGGGCCCCTGGAACAAGGACTTCCAGAACCCCAACTACGACCCGCTCTGGAAGCACAGCGTCGCCCAGTGGGCGATCGACGCGGGCGTGCTGATCGCCATCTCGATCGTCATCGGCGTCCTCGTGACCCGGCTCCAGCGCCGGCACGAGCCCGAGGTCATGCAGAAGGGCTGACCCCTTCTCCGACAGCAGGCCGAGGGGCGGCTCTCCCACTGGGGAGGGCCGCCCCTCGGCGTTCCGGGCGGTCTCCCGAGGCTCCGGGTGGGCCCTGCGGCCTAGGTCCCCGGACCTGGGCCCGGGGCGGCCGCGGACGGACGCGGCGGTCGTGACGGCGGCGGTAGGTTGGCGGTATGCCCAGCACCACCGGAGACCACCGTGCCCACCGGGGCCCGCTGTCCGCCTGCGAACCGTGTCTGTCCGGGATCGAGGCCGTCAGCCAGGCGCTGCTCGCCATGAGCCGGCACCTGGAGGTCCGCGAGGTGCTGCGCCGCATCACCGCCTCGGCCCGGGGTCTGCTCGGCGCCGAGTACGCGGCCCTGGGCGTGCCCGACGACCACGGAGGCTTCGCCCAGTTCGTGGTCGACGGTGTCACCGACGAGCAGTGGCGGGCGATCGGCCCGCTGCCCCGGCAACACGGCGTGCTCGCGGCCATGCTGCACGAGACCGGCCCTACCCGGCTCGTGGACGTCCGCAAAGCACCCGCCTTCGAAGGGTGGCCCGCGGCCCACCCCGATATGGACGCCTTTCTCGGTATGCCGATCCTGGACACCGACGCGGCCGAAGACGAGCCGCAGGTGATGGGCGTCATCTTCCTCGCCAACAAGCGAGGCGGGGGCCTCTTCACCGACCACGACGAGGAACTGCTGCGGATCCTTGCCGCGCACGCCGCCCTCGCCCTCTCCAACGCCCGGCTGTACGAACGCAGCCGCGAGCTCACACTGGCCGGCGAGCGTGCCCGGATCGCCCATGACCTGCACGATGCCGTCTCGCAGAAGCTCTTCTCGCTCCGGCTCACCGCCAAGGCGGCCGCCAAGCTCGTCGACCGTGACCCGGCCCGGGCGCGCGCCGAGCTTGCCGAGGTCGCCCGGCTGGCCGCCGAGGCCGCCGACGAACTGCGCGCCGTCGTCGTGGAACTGCGTCCCGCCGCCCTGGAGGAGGACGGGCTGAGCGCCACTCTCGCCTCCCAGGTACAGGTCCTCGACCGGGCGCACACCGCCGATGTCGTCTTCGCCGCCGACGGCGTCCGGGCGCTGCCGCCCGCTCAGGAGGCTGCGCTGCTGAGAGTCGCCCAGGAAGCGCTGCACAATGCGCTGCGCCACTCCGGCGCCCGCCGGGTCACCGTCACCCTGGCCGGGACGCCTGTGCGCGGTGCGGTGCTGCGCGTGCACGACGACGGGCGCGGCTTCGATCCAGAGTCCGTCCGTCGGGCCGGCCGCCACCTCGGCCTGGCCTCGATGCGCGACCGCGCGGCCGCCGTCGGCGGCACGCTCACCCTGGAGTCGGCCCCCGGCCGGGGGACGCTCGTCGAGATGGAGGTCCCCGGTGCCTGAGAGCACACCGTCGATCCGTGTCCTGCTGGTCGACGACCACCAGGTGGTTCGACGAGGGCTACGCACCTTCCTGGAAGTTCAGGACGACATCGACGTGGTCGGGGAGGCCGCCGATGGGGCGGAGGGCGTCGAGCGGGCCCGTGAACTCGACCCTGACGTCGTCCTGATGGACCTCAAGATGCCCGGCGTCGACGGCATCGAGGCGCTGCGCACGCTCAAGGGGGAGGGCAGCCGCGCCCGGATCCTGATCGTCACCAGCTTCACCGAGCACCGCACGATGGTTCCCGCGCTGCGGGCCGGTGCGGCCGGGTACGTCTACAAGGACGTGGACCCGGAGGCGCTGGCCGGGGCGATCCGTTCGGTGCACGCCGGCCACGTTCTGCTCCAGCCTGAACTGGCCGAGGCTCTACTTTCCGACGATGGCCCGCGCGCTCCACAGGGCCGCGGCGGCACGCTCACAGAGCGCGAGCGCGAAGTGCTCGGTCACATCGCCGATGGCCGCTCCAACCGGGAGATCGCCCGCAGCCTGCACCTCTCGGAGAAGACGGTGAAGACCCATGTGTCCAACATCCTCATGAAGTTGGACCTGGCCGACCGCACCCAGGCAGCACTCTGGGCCGTTCGCCACGGCGAGACCCGCGAGGGGTAGTGCGCTGGGGGCGCGGGGAGTTGGTGCGGACGCCGTGCCGATCGGCAGGTTTTCGGCCAGGACAGGCGTCAAACGGGGGTCCTGCATGTGCTGTTCGGCAGGGATCGCCGGAATTGGGGCGATGTGTAGTCAGTCGGCTGTGCCAGGCTGATCGCCGACACCGATCCCGAGGGAGGGCCGGATGAACGCGATGTGCAGTGAGTGCGGGCCTGTCGTACCGGCCCATGAACTTGAGTTGACGTGCCGCATGTTCGATGAGCCTCCGATGTCCGGGCCTGGGTCGCAACCGATTGCCGAGGGCGGAAATCGAGGACGGGAGCCAGGTGGACGCTCGTCCGGGTGCCAGGCGGCGAGAGTAGATGTCCGCGCAGCCGAGGCCATCGAGCGTGGAGCGAGCTTGGTTCGGGAGGCAGTCCGAGAGCGGGACGCCTACGGGCCGGAGCTGCTGAGGCGCCGGCTCCGGATGCGGCGTTGGCAGTTCAACCTGGCACGGGAACGTGAACTGATCCCAGAGCCGGACCTCGAAAACGGCACCTGGTCGGCCCTCGTCGAGGCGCAGCTGAAGGCCCGTGCCGAGGAGATCATCCTCGCGCTGGGCGCTGTGCCTCCAGTGGGGGTGGCCAAAGCAGCCACGGTTCTGGGCCATACCACCGGCCTGTTGGTGATCGCCGAAGACATCAGGCGGCTTGCCGCCGCAGGGGAGCTGCGCCCCTGCGGCGGATATCGAGGCTGGCCGACATACAGCCGGGAGGCCTTGGCCGCCGTCCCACGTGCCGCGGTGGAGCAGGTCGTCAGGAAACGTATGCACAAGGCTGCGGCCACGGCGCGGGCCGCCTCCGAGGCGGCGGAGCAACGGCTTGCGGAGAGCTACTCGGTGGAGGAGGCAGCCGAAGTCCTGGGGTGGTCCCGGTGTCGGCTGTCAGCAGCTACGGCGCAGGGAAGCCTGGCCGCCGGGCCCGACGGCAGGTACGAGCGCGCCGAGGTAATCGCGCTCGCCGCCGACCCCGGGAGCCGGCACCTCTCAGCGGTCGTCTCGCTCGTCGACGAGGGCGTTGTAGGCGGCCACCTGGGCACGTCGGGCCGTGCGCCGCAGCGGGGCCAGGAGGGACTGGCGGGCCGCCATCTCGGAGGCGCTGACGGCAGCGCCGTGGCTGCCGGAGGCGATGGCGAGCAAGGCGGATACCTGGCGGGCCGACTCCAGCACACGGACGGCCCGGGGTGGGTAGCCGGGGGCGAGCAGCTTGCTGTGTCCTCGACGGCGGTAGGCATCGAGGGCGCGCAGGGCCTCGGGCCCGGCGCCAGCCACGTTGAGGCGGGTGAGCATGACGGTCGCCTCGCGCAGCCCGTCCGCCAGCTCACGTTCCGCCTCGTTCAGAGAGGGCACGTCCGCCGGCGGTGTGTCGTTGACCTCGGAACAGCGCCACAGCACGGTTGCCGAGCGGTCTCCAACCGGGCCGTACACCTCCACCTCCGGCACCAGGCCGAGCGGTGCGCCCACGGCCAGGACGGCCTCACCCGCACTCATGGCCTGCTCGTTGAAGGCCTTCGGGCCGGTCAATCCGAGCGGGTGCCCGGCTGAGGGCAGAGCGAGACGCAGGCCCTTCACGCCGAGCACCCGCAGCCGCCCCAGCGCCCAGGTCAGCCCGTGCTGTTCGCCAGGCTCGTCACCGGGCAGATCGGTAACCCGGTGGATCTCGTCCGCACCCAGGACAGCCGCAGCGGCGTCGTCCGGCGGCACCAGGCCGGCCAGCAGGGCGTTGCCCCATGCGGTGAGCCGCCCCGAACGGGGCTCTTCGTACGGATTGTCGGCAGGAGTCGCGAGCATCCGGCCAGCCTACGGAATCGGCGGTCATCCGCGTGGCGTAGGTTTGCCCATGCGTGTGCGGCGCACCCACCCCGTGCCCACCGGCTGCCGGAGTAGGCCCGCCGCCCGCACCGACGGCCGAGAATCTTGTTTTTGGGGAAGGCATAGGCATGAGCGACGTGCTGGAGCTGGTGGACGTATCCGTGGTCCGGGAGGGGCGCGCGCTGGTCGACCAGGTCTCGTGGTCCATCTCCGAGGGCGAGCGTTGGGTCATTCTGGGCCCGAACGGCGCCGGCAAGACCACGCTGTTGCAGATCGCCTCCTCGTACCTGTTCCCGACCTCGGGCAAGGTCACAGTGCTGGGTGAGAAGCTCGGTGAGATCGACGTCTTCGAGCTGCGTTCCCGGATCGGCCTGGCCGGCGCCGCCATGTTCGACAAGCTGCCGGCCGAGCAGACCGTGCTCCAGACCGTGCTCACCGCCGCGTACGGCATGACTGTCAGCTGGCAGGAGACCTACGAGCAGTCGGACGAGGCCCGTGCCCTCGCCCTGCTCGACCGCCTCGGCATGGCCAACCTCACCGACCGCAAGTTCGGCACCCTCTCCGAGGGCGAACGCAAGCGCACCCTGATCGCCCGCGCCCTGATGACCGACCCCGAGCTGCTGCTGCTTGACGAGCCCGCCGCCGGCCTGGACCTCGGCGGCCGTGAGGACCTGGTCCGCCGACTCGGCGCGCTCGCCCAGGACGAGTTCGCTCCGGCAATGGCGATGGTCACCCACCACGTCGAGGAGATCGCGCCGGGCTTCACCCATGTCATGATGATCCGTCAGGGGAAGGTGCTCACTGCCGGCCCGATCGACACCGAGCTGACCGCCCGCAACCTCTCCAAGTGCTTCGGCCTGCCGCTCACCCTGGAGCGGCACGGAGACCGCTGGTCGGCCCAGGGTCTGCCGCTGGGCTGAGGCCCCGTCCGTTGGTTCATCCGGAACGCCGTCGGAACCGGTCGCACACGCGACCGGTTTCCGCCCCTCGACCTGCGGGAACTGTCCGCTTCGAAGGCCTTCGCTCCCTAGGATGGATGTGTGGACAGCTGGATCTGGTGGCTTCTGGCCGCCGCAGGGCTCGGCATACCGCTGGTGCTCACCGCGATGCCGGAGTTCGCCATGTTCGCGGTCGGGGCGCTGGCCGCCGCCGGTGTGGCCGCGCTGGGCGGGGGAGTGGTCCTGGAGACCGTGACCTTCGTCGTCGTCTCGGTCGCACTGGTGGTCTTCGTCCGCCCGATCGCCTATCGGCAGCTTCAGAAGGGCCCGCAGGTCAAGATGGGCATCGAGGCGCTCCAGGGCGCCACCGCGGTCGTCGCGGAAACCGTCGACGGGGAGGGCGGGCGGATCAAGCTGAACGGTGAGATCTGGTCGGCCCGTGCGCTCCATCCGGGCCAGGTGTACCAGCCCGGGCAGCAGGTCGACGTCGTCGAAATCCAGGGCGCGACCGCCCTGGTCGTCTAGGGGAGAGTCCGTGGAACCCGTCCTTATCGTTTTGGTCGTCCTGGTCGTGGTGGCCTTCATCGCGCTGATCAAGACGATCCAGGTCATCCCGCAGGCCAGCGCCGCGATCGTGGAGCGCTTCGGCCGCTACACCCGGACGCTCAACGCAGGGCTGAACATCGTCGTCCCGTTCATCGACCGGGTCCGCAACCGGATCGACCTGCGCGAGCAGGTCGTGCCGTTCCCCCCGCAGCCGGTGATCACCCAGGACAACCTGGTCGTCAACATCGACACCGTCATCTACTACCAGGTGACCGACCCCCGCGCCGCGACGTACGAGGTCGCCAGCTACATCCAGGCGATCGAGCAGCTGACCGTCACCACGCTGCGCAACATCATCGGCTCGATGGACCTGGAGTCCACCCTGACCTCGCGCGAGGTCATCAATGCCGGCCTGCGTGGCGTCCTGGACGAGGCCACCGGCAAGTGGGGCATCCGGGTCAACCGCGTCGAGCTGAAGGCGATCGAGCCGCCGACCTCCATCCAGGACTCGATGGAGAAGCAGATGCGCGCCGACCGGGACAAGCGCGCTGCGATCCTCACCGCCGAAGGCCAGCGCCAAGCCCAGATCCTCAAGGCCGAGGGTGAGAAGCAGGCCGAGGTGCTCAAGGCCGAGGGTGAGGCGCAGGCCGCGGTCCTGCGCGCGGACGGTGAGGCGGCCGCGATCCGGACGGTCTTCGAGGCCATCCACGACGGCGACGCCGACCAGAAGCTGCTCGCCTACCAGTACCTCCAGACTCTGCCCGAGCTGGCCAAGGGCGACTCCAACAAGCTCTGGATCATCCCCAGCGAGGTGGGCGACGCGCTCAAGGGCCTCGGCGGCGCCTTCACCGGCCTGACCGGCGGGGTGAACGGCGGCGCGGTCGCGGCGCCCAGCGTTCCGCAGGCTGCCCCCGCGGCCACCCAGGTGCCGCTGGACCCGGCGTCCGGCCCGCGGCCGGTGGACACCGAGAAGGGCGCCGCCCGTCCCCGGGTGGACCCGGCGCGGGAGTACCCGAAGATCGACCCGGAGTGATCGGTCGAACCTGCTTCGCCGCGGGCCTGCTGCCAAGAGGTGGCGGGCCCTCGGCCTTTCGCGGTGCCGAATCGTGCCTACCGGGCGCTGTGGCGTGCGTCCCGAATCGTGGGCGGGTCTGGTCGGCCCGCAAGGCCGTCCGGCATGATCCCCTCGGACAGGACCGAGAGGAGAGGTGACCCATGACGCTCTGGGAGTCGATCGCCGTCCTGGTGGCCGGCGTCGGCGCCGGGATGATCAATGTGATCGTCGGCTCCGGCACCCTGATCACCTTCCCGGTTCTGCTCGCCGTGGGTATCCCTCCGGTCACCGCCAACGTCTCCAACTCCTTCGGCCTGGTCCCCGGCTCGCTCAGCGGCGTGATCGGGTACCGCCGCGAACTGGTCGGCCAGGGCCGCCGCGTGCTGCGCATGGGCATCGCGTCACTGCTCGGCGGGCTGGTCGGCGCGATGCTGTTGATCAAGCTGCCGAGCGGGGCCTTCGACGCGATCGTCCCGGCGCTGATCCTGCTCGCGCTCGTCCTGGTGGTGATCCAGCCCCGGGTGGCCAAGGCCGTCGCCGCCCGTCGCCGCCCCGGCGGCGATCCGGACGGCAGCCAGGTGCTGCTGGCCGGGGTGTTCCTGACCGGCATCTACGGCGGCTACTTCGGCGCCGCGCAGGGCGTGCTGCTGATGGCGCTGATGGGCATGCTGCTCCAGGACGACCTCCAGCGGATCAACGCGGTGAAGAACGCCCTGGCGATGATCGTCAACGCAGTCGCCGCGCTCTTCTTCCTCTTCACCTCGACCGTGAACTGGGCCGCCGCCGGTCTGATCGCGGCGGGCTCGCTGGTCGGAGGCCTGCTCGGCGCCAAGGTCGGCCGCCGCCTCCCGCCGACCGCGCTGCGCGGGGTCATCGTGGTGGTCGGCCTCGTGGCCGTCACCAAGCTGTTGCTGAGTTGAACGAACGTCAGACCGTATGCAGGTCGGAGGAGTACGCCATGGCCCTGGAGATGCGTGAGAGCTGCGAGCGCTGCGCGGTGTCGCTGAGCGCGGACGGCCGCGCCTCGATATGTTCCTACGAGTGCACCTTCTGCACGGACTGCACAGAGGCCATGGCCGCCGCCTGCCCCAACTGCGGCGGCGAGCTCGTGGCCCGTCCGCGTCGGAAGGCCGCCTGACACCGGAACCCCGGACATCCCGGAACCCCGGACATCCCGGAACCCCGGACATCCCGGAACCCCGGACATCCCGGAATCCCGGCACCCCCGACCCACCAGGAGCGCGGCGATGACCAGCAGGGCACGGCTGAACGAGGACGAGATCACAGCGGCCCTGGCGGCGCTGCCCCAGTGGACGCGGGAGGGCGACAGCATCGCCCGCAGCGCCGACGCCCCGGACTTCCCGGCGGCGATCCGGGTGGTCGTTGCCGTCGCCGAGCAGGCCGAGGCGCTCGACCACCACCCTGACATCGACATCCGCTGGCGCACTCTGCGTTTCGTCCTGTCCACCCACAGCGCCGGCGGCCTCACCGGGCTGGACTTCACCCTCGCCGCCCGGATCGACGGGGCCCTGCGCGCCGAGTCGGCAGCCTGACGCGACGCCACCGAGGAGCCCGGGACCGTACGACCGAGGGCCCGGGCCGCGTCACCGGGCGGGCGTGAGATGCTGACTGCCGCATCGGCAGACAGGCGGCTCGGGAGGGACGGAACGGATGGCGCAGGAGCCCTTCGGAGACGCCCACTCCCCGCAGCCGTGGTCGCCCTCGGGCCACTCGGACTGGCAGAACGGCGGGTACACCGAGCAGCAGCAGACACCGCAGCAGCCGTCGCAGTGGCAGCCGCAGCCGGGCTACGCCTCGGCCGAGTACGGGCAGCAGCAGCCGCAGTTCGGCCAGGGCGCCCACGGGCACACCGGCTACGACCAGACCGGCTATGACCAGAGTGGGTACCACCAGGGCGGGTACGGCCAGGTCGGCTATGGCGAGGGCGGCTACGCCCAGGACCAGTACGGCGGACAGGAGCAGTACCAGCCGTATCCGCAGTACCCGGACCACGCGCAGCAGCACCAGGCGTACGCGACGTACGCCACCATGCAGCAGCCCGCCGAGGAGGGGCTGTACGTCCCGGCGGGGGCGGGGTACTCGGCGGACGGCTACGTGCACGTCGAGGAGGCCGAGCCGGCGCCGGCGCTCGTCCCCGAGAAACCTGCGGAGACTTCTCCGGAGCAGGCTCCCGTGCCGCAGGCCGGGACCGCCGCGCCGTCGCGGGCCGCTGCCCGTCGAGGTGCCGGCGGCGGTGCCGGTGCCGGTGCTGGGGAGGGCTCCGGCTCCTCGCTTTCCGCCAAGGCCCGGAAGGCCGCCGACGCGGTGCTGACAGGGGAACACGTGCCCAGCCGCAAGGCCCTGCTGGTGCGGACCGGCGCCGGGGTGGTCGCGCTGGGAGTGCTGGTGGCGGCCGGGCTGATGGTCGGCACCGAGGGCGGTGGCAGCGCGGCGGCGAGCAGCAGTGGTGAGCCGGGCTTCGCGGTGGCGCACACCCGGGCGTGGGCCGCGCAGCCCGCCGCGGCCGGTTCCTCCGCGGGCGACGACACTCTGATCGGCAGCTGGCTGCTGGCCGACGTGGTGGTCCGGGCCGACGGCTCCGGGGTGCACGCGTACGACCGGGCGGGTGGCAAGCCGACCTGGTCGGTGGAGCCGCCGGCCGCAGGGGCCGTCCCGTGCGGGCTGTCGGCGGGGGTGAACCAGGCGGGCCTGGGCGCGGCGCTGTTCCGTCCGCAGCCCGATCCGAAGAGCCCCTGCACGCTGGTGGCCGCGGTGGACAGCAAGACCGGCAAGACCGCGTGGACCAAGACCCTCTCGGACACCAAGGGCGGCTACTCGGCCCGGGTCGGCGTCACCGAGGACAAGGTGGTCGCCGTCGGCGACGACCGCGTGCTGGCCTGGGAATCGGCCGACGGGAAGGACGTCTGGCAGTACACCGGGCAGGGCAAGTTCTGCACCCTGTCCGGCGGCGTCAGCGGCAAGACCGTGCTTGTCGCCTCCTCCTGCGCCGACTCGACCCCCGCCGACCAGGCCGTGGCGCTGAACATCCTGGACGGCAAGGTCGGCTGGTGGCGGGGCCTGAACAACCAGCCGAAGACGGTGACCGTGTTGTCCGCCGAGCCGTCCGTGGTCCTCACCACCGGGGAGAAGCCCGAGGCCGACCGGGTGTTCGCCTGGGGCGCGGGCGGCGACCCAGCCGCCGAGATCCCGGTGGCCGTCGACGGCGGTCGGCTGGACGTCGCGCACGGTGCGTTTTCGGCCACTCCCGGCGTGTACTTCGAGGGCCGCACGATGGTCACCACCCTGGCACCGCCGAACGGCGGCGGGCCGGTGGCCGCGGTCGGCTACGACCTGGACACCGGCAAGCAGCGCTGGAAGGTGCCGACCGCCGCCAAGGGCGCCGTCCGGGCGGTCGGCATCGACGGCGGGTCGCTCGTGCTGGCCGCCGACGAACGCCGCGACCAGCCCGCCCGCCTCAGCCGGTTCCCGCTGGCGGGCGGCCGGGAGGCGATCGGCGGCAACTTCCCGCCCGGCACCGGCTCGCTGCTGATCTCCGGACGGGTGCTGATCGGCGGCGGGCAGGTGGTCGTGGTACCCGAGCACTCGACCAACTACGGCACGGCGGCGGGGTACAAGGCGAAGGACTGAGGCCTTCCGCCCTGGTCCACGCCCATGCCGCCCCCACCCGCCGCCGTCCTGACAATGAGAGTTTCCTCAGGTTGAGAGCGTCCTCGCTCCCGGGAACCGCCTCACGCGGCGGAGACGGGCCGGCCCGGTACGGTCGGCAGCCAGTCGGCGAGGTCCCGGACCTCCGAGCTGCGCAGACCGAGCGCCAGCATCAGGCTGGCCTGCGGCGTCGGCACGAACGGGCGGCGCAGTAGCTTCATCCCGGCCTGCTCCGGCGTGCGGTCCGCCTTTCGCTGGTTGTCCTCCGGGCACGCAGCTACGGTGTTCATCCAGCTGTCGGCACCACCGCGCGACTTGGGCTGGAGGTGGTCCACCGTGGTGGCCCGCCGGCCGCAGTACGCGCACAGGTGCTGGTCCCGGGCCAGGACGCCCCGCCGCGACCACGGAGCCTGTTGTCGGAATGGCACCCTTACGTACCGTTGCAGTCTGATCACCCGAGGCACCGGGACGGCCACGCCCGTTCCCCGGATCGAGCGCAGCGGATGCGCCTGCTCCACCACCGCCTTGTCCTGGAGCACCAGGACGACGGCGCGCTGGAGCGACACCGTCGTCAGGGGCTCGTAGCTCGCGTTCAGAACCAGCGTGTTGCGCACTCGGCACACCCTTCCCGCGGGCGTGCCACGGCGGCACGACCGTCTCCACACACGTCACTGCCGCCGCACGGCGGTGGAACCACTCTGAATGGGCCCGCAGCCGTCGAACAACGGAATTTCCGGTATCGGGGAGGGACCCGCGAGGGCGGGCCACCCGACCCGGGGGTGCCTCGGGGAAAACTCGCTGGCCGGAACCGCGTAGGCTCTAACAGGCTGGAGTCGTATCGACCCGGGGCCCGACCGAATCGGGCCGGCACCGGGCGGACGCCCGATCGAAGGAGAAGCGTGACCGTGACGGACATCGTCGACGAGCTGCGGTGGCGAGGGCTGATCGCCCTGTCCACTGACGAGGACGCACTGCGCAAGGCGTTCGCGGACGGCCCGGTCACGTTCTATTGCGGCTTCGACCCGACGGCCCCCAGCCTGCACCTGGGCAACCTGGTGCAGATCCTCACCATGCGCCGCATCCAGCAGGCGGGGAACCTCCCGCTCGGCCTGGTCGGCGGTGCCACGGGCCTGATCGGCGACCCGAAGCCCACTGCCGAGCGGGTGCTCAACGATCCCGAGACGGTGGCCGGCTGGGTCGAGCGCCTGCGCGGCCAGATCTCGCGCTTCCTCGACTTCGAGGGCCCGTACGCGGCGCGGATGGTCAACAACCTGGACTGGACGTCCGGGATGTCGGCCATCAGCCTGCTGCGTGACGTGGGCAAGTACTTCCGGGTCAACAACATGATCGCCAAGGAGGCTGTCGCTCGACGGCTCAACTCCGACGCAGGCATCAGCTACACCGAGTTCAGCTACCAGATCCTCCAGGGCATGGACTACCTGGAGCTGAACCGCCGCTACGGCTGCGCCCTGCAGACCGGTGGCAGTGACCAGTGGGGCAACCTGACCGCCGGCACGGACCTGATCCGCAAGGCCGACGGCAAGTCCGTCCACGCGCTGGCCACGCCGTTGATCGTCAAGGCCGACGGCACCAAGTTCGGCAAGACCGAGTCCGGCACGGTCTGGCTCGACCCCGAGCTGACCACCCCGTACGCGTTCTACCAGTTCTGGCTGAACGCGGACGACCGGGACATCCCCAACTTCCTGCGGATCTTCAGCTTCCGCTCGAAGGAGGAGATCGAGGAGCTGGAGCGCGAGACCACCGAGCGCCCCGCTGCCCGCCTTGCCCAGCGTGCCCTTGCCGAGGAGCTCACCACCCTGGTGCACGGCGCGGAGCAGTACGAGCGCGCGGTCGCCGCGTCCAAGGCGCTGTTCGGCCAGGGCGACCTCGCCGACCTCGAGGCCGCGACTCTGGCCGCCGCCCTGGCCGAGGTCCCGAAGGCTGAGGTGTCCGAACTCCAGACGGTGGTCGACCTGCTGGTCGCCGTCGGCCTGTCGCCGAGCCGCTCGGCTGCCCGCCGGACGATCAAGGAGGGCGGTGCGTACCTCAACAACGTCAAGGTGACGGACGAGGAGGCGGTGCCGACCGAGGCCGACCTGCTGCATGGCCGCTGGCTCGTGCTGCGGCGCGGCAAGCGGAACCTGGCGGCGGCGGAGCTGGTTGCCGCCGGCTGACGGGTCTACGGACCGGCCGGCCTGAGGCCAGGCTGAAAGTGCACCCGCTCTGAGCTGCGGCTTTGAGCAACGAGGGCCGGATCTGGACAGATCCGGCCCTCGACGTTTGACGATGTCGGCCGGGTGGCCTAGTGTTGAACGAGTCGCTGGAGCGGCCACCTCACTCAGCACAACCCACTCTCACTCTGATCCCCATGAAAATTGGGCACTTCGGCGTTCCCGCCAATCAGGTGAGTGTGAATTCCGAGTAACACTCGGAATGCGCTAGTGTGGTGGATGTCGCAAAAAGCGGGCCCGACCAGTTCGGGAAGTTGGGTGAATGAAACTCCGGAAAACGGAGCGGAAAACGTCTGATAAGCTGGAAACGCGAAAGAACGAAGCCCGGAGGGCCTGCTGGAAGGCGGTCCGAAGGAAGCGTCCGTTCCTTGAGAACTCAACAGCGTGCCAAAAGTCAACGCCAGA
>NZ_JBHVFE010000151.1:0-18505 GCF_042801945.1 Kitasatospora sp. NPDC057542 | reverse complement strand
CGGCGGGCACGGGCCCGCCGGGAGGACACCCCGCCCTACCTGGGGGATCTGATGATTCATCTGTACGTCGGGCCGACGCTGCGCCCGCGCGAGCCCGTGCTGCGGCACCCGCGCATCCGAGTGCACCGTCCGGCCCGGCACGGCGACCTGTTCACTCCCTCGATCGCCGACGGCGACCGGATCGTCCTGATCGACGGGGTCTTCCACCAGAGCCCGGCCCTGCGCCACAAGGAAATCCTGGCCGTTCTGGGGCGCGGCATCGAGGTGTTCGGCGCGGCGAGCATCGGCGCCCTACGCGCCGCCGAGCTGGCCCCGTACGGGATGGTCGGTGTCGGGGCGGTCTACGGCGCCTACATGCGCGGTGAGATCACCGGCGACGACGAGGTCGCCGTCGGGCAGGCCCCTGACGGGCCGCGGCAGGCGCTGACCGTTCCGCTGGTCGACCTCCGGCACATACTGGAGCTGGCCCGGAGCGAGGGCGTCGTGAACCAAGCCCTCGCCGAGGACCTGCTGGAACGTTTCCGGGCGGTGTACTACCCCCAGCGGACTCCGGCGGCGGTCCGCGAGTTCTGCCGTCGGGCGCACGCGGGGGACTTCCTCGACTGGCTCACGGGCCAGCGTGCCGCCGACCGGCACTTCGGGGACCTGAAGCGGGCCGATGCCCTGGCCGCCGTCCACCGGGCCCTGGACGGAGCCCCGGTGCCCCCGGCACCAGTGGTGCCGGAGAACTCCTACGTCCGGCAGTGGGCCAACGCCCACGCCCGACAGCGGGTCGGCGGTCTCGACTTGCTGACGCTCGACCGAGTCGTCTATCAGCAGGTCTTCGACCCCCGCTTCCCCACCCGCTGGCACGCCTTCCTGGAGGAGCACTCCCGGCGCGCGGCCGGCGACGGCCGTCCCTTGGACGAGCGGCTTGCCGAAACCGGCGGCCTGCTCGCGCACCGGGTGTTCCGCCCGCCGGTGGACCTGCGTGACGGGCGGGTGGTGGCCCGGCTGCTGGCCGGGGAGACCCTGGCCGACCGGCTCGCTGTCGCCCGGTATGCCAGGGCCCGAGACACCGCCCGCGCACGGCCGGGGTTCTCGGTCGGGGCGGTGCGGGCCGACCTCGCCCGCAGCCTGCTGACGCGGGCCTGGCATGTGGACGACGGCCAGCTGGACGAGGAGGCGTCCGCCCGGGGGCTGGGGCCGGCGGTGCGGGCGGTGGACGCGGCCAGGGCCCTGGTGCCCGGCTACCTCGACGAGCGTAAGGAGTGCCATGCACGATGACCAACCGGTCGAGCTGCCCGGAACGGTCCGGGTCTGGCCCCCGGAAGAGACGTGGCAAGCGCTGTCAGGGGCTCTGCCGTCCTACGGGATCACCCGCGTGGCCCGGCTGACGGATCTGGACGTGATCGGTCTGCCGACCTGGACGGCGATCCGGCCCGCCTCGCTGACTCTGAGCGCATCGCAGGGCAAAGGGGCTGACCGACGACCTGGCCAGGCTGTCCGCAGTGATGGAGGCGATCGAGCTGTGGCACGTCGAACAGCCCCTGCCCGTGTCCGTGCGCGGACGGGCCGTGGACGTCGCCCCCGACTGCCCCGTGGGGGCGCTGCCGCTCAACAGCCCGGTCGACGAGGCGGCGCTCGCCCGGGTGGTGTGGGACTGGACACCGGCGACGGGACTGGTGCGCGGCACCGGCGTGCTGCTGCCGATGGACCTGGTGCGCCGCCGAGCGCAGCGCAGTGACTGGAGCCCGGACCTGCTGCGGGCGACCAGTACGGGGCTGGCCTGTGGGAACAGCCGCGAGGAAGCGGTGTTGCACGGCCTGTACGAGGTGGTCGAGCGTGACGTGCTGCACCGCGACATCCAGGCCGGCGGCCGGCTGCGGGTCTGGATCGAGCCGGGCACCGTGGACGATCCGGCGGGACGCGAGGTGGTCGAGCGCGTCCTGCGGGCGGGGATGGAGCTGGAACTGGCCCTGGTGAAAGGCCCGTACGGGCTGCCGGTGTGCCTGGCCTACCTGTGGTCGGAGGACCTGCCGGCGGTGTTTGCCGGGGGAGGCCGCCACCACAGCCCGGGGATCGCCCTCACGCGCGCGGTGACGGAGGCCGCCCAGTCGCGCCTGACCCTGATCGCCGGGACCCGCGACGACCTGCCCGGCGACATCGCATCGACCGGTGCGGCCCTCGCCCGGTCCCCGCGCGGAGCACTGATCCCCTGGGAGCGGGCCGTTCAGGGCTTCGCGCCCGCCACCGGGTCCTTCGCCGAACGGGTGCACGCCACGGCGGCGGCCGTCGAACGGGTCACCGGGCACGAGCCGGCCGCGATCCCTCTTTCCGCGCCGAACGACCTCGTGCCCGCGGTACACGTCGTGTGCCCGGGCGCCGGCTCCCGGATGACCAGGACGATGCCCCGATGACCCCCGCACCGCGCACCCTTCCCGGCCGCGCCGCTCACGAGACCCAGCTCGCCGACCGGTTCGACGCCTTCCACGCGGCCCGCTCCCGCTCCTCGATCACCGCGCGCCTCTACGCCCAGGCACTCGGCGAGGACTACCCCGAACAGGTCGGGGCCTCCGGCTCGTGCGACTGGTCCCTGCTGGGGCTGCTGGTGACGCGGCTGAGACTTCGGCCCCACCAGGTCCTGGTGGAGGCGGGCTGCGGCACCGGCGGCATCGGCCTGTGGCTGGCCCGAGCAGTGGACGCCGACCTCGTCGGTCTCGACCTGTCCCCCGTCGCCGTATGCCGGGCCACCGCCCGTATCCCGTACTTCGGCCTGGCGCAGTCCCGGGTGTCCTTCAGGGCCGCGTCCCTGGAGGCGACCGGCCTACCAGACGGACACGCGCACGGCGTGCTGTGCGTGGACGCTCTCGGCTTCGCCGCCGACCGCGCGGCCGCGCTGCGCGAGCTGGCCCGCGTCCTGGCCCCCGGCGGCCGCCTGGCCCTGACGCGTGCCAGCCGCCGGGCTGGTGCTGGAGCACGTCGACGAGCGGCCGGGCGAGTCGGCGATGTGGGACCGGCTCTACGGCCTGTGGAACGATCACGAAGCACAGCTGGAACGCGAGCTCGGCAGGGAGCAGGCCGCTGGCATGCTCGCCGAAGCCCACCGCCGCCGCCCCACGATGGCCGGCCGCCGCGCGGTCCTGCTCACGCTGTACCGCTCCCCGGATCCGCCCGGGCCGCCCCGCGTTCCCGCTACGATCCGGGAAGGCTTGGAGATCCCCGAGAGGAACCGGACATGAGCCCCGCATACCCCGCCGTCCGCGCGGCCGTCCTCTCGGCCGGATCGTGGGGCACCGCCGCGGCGAAGATCCTCGCCGACGCGGGCACCGGCGTCACCCTGCACGCCCGGCGCGCCGAGATCGCCGACGCCATCAACACCACCCGCCGCAATCCCGGCTACTTCCCGGACATCGAGCTGCCCGGCACGGTCACGGCCACCACCGACCCGGCGGCCGCGCTGGACCGGGCCGACTACCTGGTGCTGTCCATCCCCGCACAGTCCCTGCGGGCCAACCTCACCACCTGGGCCCCCTTCATCCAGCCGGCCACGCTGGTGGTGTCGCTGATGAAGGGCATCGAGCGACAGACCGGGCTGCGGGCCAGCGAGGTCATCGCCGAGACGACCGGTATCTCCCAGCAGCGGATTGCGGTCCTGTACGGTCCCAACCTCGCGCGGGAGATCGTCACCGAGCAGCCGGCCGCCGCCACGATTGCCTGCCCCGATGCCGACGCGGCTCGCCGCTTCCAAGCCGCATGCCGCACCCCCTACTTCCGCTCCTACACCAGTACCGACGTCATCGGCTGCGAACTCGGCGGCGTCCTGAAGAACGTCACGGCCCTGGCCGTCGGCATCGCCTCCGGAATGGGCATGGGCGCCAACGCCCTCGCGCTGCTCACCACCCGGGGCCTGGCCGAGACGTCGAGGCTGGCCACCGCACTTGGTGCCGACCCCGCTACCCTGGCCGGGCTGGCCGGCCTCGGCGACTTGGTCGCCACGTGCTCGTCCCCGCTCTCCCGCAACCGGACCTTCGGCCATCACCTCGGCACCGGGCTGAGCGTCGACGAGGCAGCCGTCGCCACGCGCCAGACCACCGAGGGCGTCAAGAGCGCCGACGCCATCGTCGCCCTCGCCCGCGCCCACGGCATCGAGATGCCCGTCACCGAGACCGTCGCCGCGCTGCTGCGCGGGGCGCTCACCCTGGACGAGGCAGTCACCGCGCTCATGCAGCAGCCCGCGAACGCCTGACCGCCGCACCCGCGGGTTCCACCCACCTCCCTCTCGCTCCGGAGGTCGATCCGTCATGCCCTCATCACTCGCCGAACTCCAGACCGTCGCCGTGGTGCTCTGGATGGGCGTCGGCTTCACCCACCGCCCCGGCCGCTGGTTCCGCTGGAAGCTCTTCGCCAACGCCACCTTCAGCATCGTCACCCTCACCGGCACCAAGAACGGCCGCACCGAGCCGGTGAACCCGTACACGGAGCTGTCACCCGGAAGCCTTCTCCTGCCACCCCCGTACTCCAGGCAATCATCAGCCACTACGTACACACCGGCCGCTACGACCGGATCGACGGCCACGGACGCGTCCTCTCCGCCCGAGGCGAGCAGCGGATCGAGGTGCGCAACAGCCGTGTGGCTCTTTGACGCCGTCACCTCCGGATTTCAGTACCCCACCGATCCCTCCCGCCTCCAGATGTTCAGGATCGCCTTCGGGGCCGTCCTGACCTTCCGCTTCGCCGCCGCCTTCACCAGCGGAGGGTGGAACCGCTTTGCCCCGGACCAGGTCCAGGCCGCCTTCGCCCGCAGACGCCACGGCGACACCCGGGCCCGCGTCCTGTTCGCCGTCTACCGGCCGATGCTCGTCCTGCGGGCCCTGGCCGCGCCCGCGCTGGCCCTGGGCCTCGCACCACGCCTCACCCTGCCGATCGTGCTGGCCGGCGCCACCACGGAGTTCGCCTACCTGCGAAGCCCCAGCGCCGTCCGCTACATCATCCTCACCGGCACGTGCCTCCTGCTCGCGGGAGACCTCGGTCACGGCCTCACCCTCACGCATGCCCCCAGCCACGCCAACACCTGGGCCCAGTTCCTGCTCGTCCTGGTCACCACGGACATCTACCTCAACTCGGCCTGGCACAAAATCCGCTCCAGCCAGTTCCGCAGCGGCCTCTACCTCGCGCAGTTCATCCACACCTACGCCCAGGTCAAGAACGACCTCCGCCACCGGCGCCAGTTCGCCATCCCCCGGCTCGTCCAGAAGCACCTCGGCAACCTGACCTCCCGCGACATCCGGGCCTGGCGCGCGCTGTCCGTCACGGTCATCGCGGTCGAACTCGCTTTACCCATCGGCCTGCTCCTCGCCCAGACCAGGCCCTACGCCGAAGCGGCCGGCATCGCCATGCACGCGGCCTTCTCCTGTCTCAAACCGATCCAGCTCGTCACCTTCTCCGGACTGGTCACCGCAAGCTACCTCGCATTCGCGCCCTGACCGGCGGCGGGGCCCACGCCGCGAGGGCCCCGCGGGCCTGCCGCATCAGAAGGCGGTGAGGAGTTCCGGGAGCGGCTGTCCCCAGGTTGCCCACCGGACCAGGGCGTCCCGGTCGATGCAGTGGATGCGCTGCGAGCGGGCGAAGGCACGTGCGGGAGCTGTCACGGTGCCGTTCGTGACGACCACGACCACGTCGGCGTGATGCACCTGCCTTGCCGTGCCGTTGAGGCGCTGGATGTCCGGCGAGTCGACCCTGGCCGTGCGCCGACTGCCGTGCTTGCACTGGAGCACGTAGCGCTGTCCCTGCGGGGATACGGCAATGACGTCTGCGCCGAGGTCACCGGATCCGCCGCGCTCGCGCAGCACGGTGAAGCCGTCGTGGCGCAGGAAGGCCGCGACGGCGAGCTCGAAGCCGGTGGGGCTCATCGCGGCGATCGCCGGGAGGGTCACGCTGTGCTCGCTCGCCAGGAAGGCCCGGTACTGCGCTTCCCGGAGGGCGACCTCGTGCGCGTTCTCACGGTCCGCCGCGACGAGTTCAACGAGGCGTGCGCGGGCGGCGCGGGCCTGCTTCCACGGCAGGCTCAGCTCCCGCAACGGTCCTCCGCCCGCCTCGCCGGCGTCGTACCCGTATCGCCTCTCCAGCGACGTGCGGGCCTTCTCGATCCGGGCGAGGGCGTCCTCCATCTGGTCGATGACGGTCTCCAGCTCCTTGAGGAGCGGGCCGGCGGATCTCGCGTAGGCGGGTGAGGCGGGCGTCCAGTCCCAGTCGTCACTCATGCCGGTTCCACGGCGGCGTTCGCCGTGCCGGTGGACGAGCCGTGCATCCCGCAGGGCCGTCCGGACCTCGGTCTGCACCTCCAGGGCGATCGTCCTCTCGGCCTCGTAGAGGACGGCGTCCTTCATGCCCTGGACGGTGGCACCTGCGAGGAACTCGCCGAGGCAGTAGCGGAGCTCGCGATCTCTGTACTTCGGCGGAACAACCGTGGGCGTCCGTTCGATGCGCATCAGGCGGCCTCCATCCCGGTGTCCTGCACGAGGTCGAGGAACGGCACCCTCCGCAGCGCCCAAGCCCCCAGCGCCCTGTGGTCCAGCAGCTTCATGCCTCGCGCCGTGGCGAAGCGGCGCGCCGGCGCGCTGAACCGGGTGTTGGTCAGCAGGACCACGGTGTCGGTCGTCCGGGACCTGCGCAGGTCGGCAGCGACCCGGTGGACCCGGGCCGCGTCGACGACAACCGGCTCACCCGGCAGCGCGCAGAAGGGCTGCAGCAGCACGTGGAGAAGGACCGTGCGGCCACTCGCGGTCTCCACGAGGAACCCTTGCCCAGCCTCGTGATGAGGCGCTCCGTCCCGGGCAAGAAGACCGCGGAACAGCTCCAGGACCTCGTCCCTGTCGTGCCGGGCGGTGTGCAGGAGTCCGAACCGCCGGATCCTCTTCAGCACGACCTTGTCCTCGGCCAGCTCCCGCTGCGCCACGCGATCGGCTTCGACCGCCTCCTCAAGGCGCTCGCGCGCCGTGAGTAGCTGCCGCCAGAAGTCGTACATCACTTCCATCAGACGAGGGTCCGCTCCCTCCTCCCGGTCGGGTCGGTAGCGCGGGGGGACAGGGCCGGGCTGCTCTTGGCTGAGGACCTGCCAGATGGCGGTGGCCTCGGTGACGGTCTCCTCGATCTCCTCGATCTCCCGCGCGAGGAAGGCCTGGAGAGTGGCCGCGGTCTCGGCGGCACGCTGGTTCAGCTCCGTTTCCGACTCCGGGCCGGGGTCCGGAACCGACGCCCTGCGGTCGGCGGCTGCTTCGTTGGCCTCGCGCAGCTGGTGCAGGTGGTTCCTCAGCTCCATACGGATGACCAGCGCCAGACGTCCCTCGGTCACCCAGTAGAGGGCCGCGTAGGCGTCGTCGGCGATGTAGGTGGCGACGAGGTCGGAAACGGCGCGGTTGAGGTCGCCGTCCCCGTAGTCCGGGCAGGCAATATCGGCCAGGGGTTCGAATTTCACTCCCGGACAATACAAAGGGTGACCGACATCGCGTCAATGTGACTGTGGGTCATAATTTAGATGGGCGGTGGGCTCGGCTGAGGGGCGTGGCGGAATGGCCATCCGGCTCCCGGGTCCGTCCCTCCGCACAGAGCCGTCCGGCGCGTGCCCCGCCGGCGTGTGAGCCGCGCCCGGCTGGGGCGGCGCCAGCAGGTAGTCGACGTCCTCCGGGGCCGGTGCGGGCGCCGGCGTCCGCATCGGTTCTGCGGCAGGCGCATCCACGGGGACGGCGGCCCTCGTCGGGGCGCCGGTCTCCGGACGGCTTCCGCTCCGCGGCGCCCGGCCGACCGCAGGCCGTGCGGCCGCCACCGCGGGCGGCAGCGGCACCGGACAGGAGATGGCCAGCGGGGCACCGGTACGAGCGGAGGTGTCCCAGTAGGCGAGCTGCCAGTGGGCTGTCAGCCACAGTCGCACCTCGTTGGCCTCGTGCCACAGCGACCAGGTCCCGACCGCGAGCACGGAGGTGCCGGGCCGCACCGGCCTCAGGAGCGCCGGCTGGTCGGTACGCAGCCACACGTTCAGGGGAGGGCCACCGTTGTGCGGGCGCCGGCGGGCCACGAGGGTGGCGTACGCGGTGGCGCCGGTGGCACCGCTCTCGCGGACGCTGCGCAGAGAGCAGCGCGGGAAGTCCCCAACCTCGCGCTGGGCTACCAGGCCGAGCTGCTGCCCTACGGCTGCTTCACCGACGTGCGGGCCCGGGCCGGGAACGCCGCCGACCGGTCAGTCCCGCGTGGGCTGGGCGGGCGCGGCCGAAGGAGCCGCCCGTGTACCCGGTCAGGGGTCAGCGGCGGCCGGGCGGATCGTGCTTCACGACCGTCCTGGCCAGCGGTTCGTCGGCCAGTACAGTCGCGGCGGCCACGTCCGCAGGGGCCATGTCGTAGCGGATCCGTCCGGCGCGCACGTGGTGGCGGAACCGCCCGAACTCCGGCGTCGCGTGGTGGGCCTTGGCCTCGGAGGCAGGTAGCAGCCGCGAAGGCCGCCCCGAGGAAGGCCGACCACGCGCTCCGGCAGCTCACGCAGGTCCCCTTCGGGTGGAGCATCGGAGTCATGTGGGCGTGGAGCAGCGTGGCGCGGGTGAGGGCAGTTCCTCGGGCAGGTCGTCGTCACCATCGCAATGCCCCGCGGCTGCACGAGGTTGCTCTGTGGGTCTTCCACCGGATCTGGGCCGGGAAGGCCCCAGCCGCAACGGTGATTTCTAGGGGCTGGCTTCGTTCATGTGAAGTAGCGGCGTTTGATCAGCGGTTTCGGCAGCAGTTGGCAATCTTGAGTGCTGCAGATACTCACGAGAAATGACGTCGCCGCGATGCGGTGCCACCGGAGTACGGCAGAAGCAGTCCGCCTCTTGATCACCGGTCGTTAGACTCCCGGCGTTCGGATGCTGCCGGTGGACTGGAAGGCCAAGCACATGGACGACGACCGCTGGGTCGGCTGGCCGGAACGGTGGGCTGGCACGGATTGCGACGTGCGGACGGCCGTGGGCGCGATCCCTCCGGAGGTCAAGGACGGATTCAGGTACGACGAGGTCCCCTGGCACCGGTTCCGGCACTTCTACGGCCCGGGCGAGGAGATCCCCGGCCTGCTCGCCACGCTCGCGTCCGGGGACGCAGAAGCCGCTGACAGGGCTTTGCGGCGGCTCTGGCTGAATCTTCACCACCAGGGCGGCACGATCGCAGTGGGAGCGCTGGCGGTGCCGTTCCTCCTCCGGATCGTGACGACCGGGCATCCCGGGCTGCGCGCACAAACCCTTCGCCTGGTCGCCGAGATCGGCCGGTGCCAGCACATGGGGGACGGATCGCGCGAAGGTCTGCTCCAGGTCGCCGAGGAGCCGCTGATGATCGAGGGCAGCACGATGTGCCCGGTGGACTGGACGATCCAGGCCGCCCGTCAGGCCGTCACGGACGACCTGCCCCTCCTGCTCCCGCTTCTCTCCGACCCCGACCCCGAGGTCCGCTCCCTGACCGCCTACGTCCTGGCAGCGGCGACCGGCGAATTCTCAAACGTCTCCTCGGCCCTGCGGCTCAGGCTGGCGAAGGAAGACGATGCAGTGGTCCGGGTGAGCCTGATCCTGGCGATCGCCCAACTCGCCCGCGAACACCAGGACTCCCACGCTCCCCGGTGGGCCCGGGACGTCTGGTCGGACCCAGGGCAACCGCCCGAGGTCCGCGTCGGCGCCGGCCTGGCCTGGCTGTGCTTGGTCACCGACCCCGCCCCCGACGAGCTCCGAACCTTCCTTACCTCCCCCGGCGTTCGTCAGTACGACGGCCTGCTCCAGCCGGTGCCATGGCTCACCTGGGCCGACACCACCGGTTTCGCGCTGCGCAGTTGCATCGACGAAATGCTCGCGGCGAACGTCCCCGCAGCGGTGCTCGACGATCCCTGGGGCGGAGGGCCGTCAAGCTGAGGCACGCAGCGGTCAGCCAGCCTTGGCCGTGGGCTTTGGGATACCGCTCGGCCTCCAACATCTGCGGCATGAACGGGGCCTTTCACCGGGAGCACCCCGATGCCGCCCTGGCAAGTGCCTCGGTGACGTCGACCCCGGGCGTGATGGCGTGGCCCTTGAGACTGCCCTCCCAGGGCCACCAGTCCCGAGGGCCGACCAGGCCGCGGTGGAGCTGTCAGTCCAGCACGTCGTAGGTTCCTGCTGGCCAGTCCGCGAACAGGGTGTACTCGACCTCGGTCCGCTCCGGCGCGGTCGTCGCCGGCCAGCACAGCTCGATGGGTTCGCAGTCGACCAGGACGTGGTCTTGGTATCCGTCGAAGTCGCCCGGGTCGGATGCAACACCGATGTGGATGGGTGCGTCGTCGGGGAGGTCCTTGATCGCTTCGCGGAGGCGTCCAGCTGTCCAGACCTCGGGCGAATGAGTGTAGGTGTCAGTGTCGGCCATACCGGGAGTATCCCCTCGGGGCTCTCCGCTCAGGGCGAATGCGCCGCCGCTATCACTGTCGTGTCGGCCGCGATGTCAGCACCACCCTGCTCCCGCCCGGACGGCCAGGGGCGAGGGAGCGCGAAACCGCCCAGCCCGGGCCACCGCCCTCGTCCAACTCGCCCAGGACATGCCCCCAGCCGTCCTCGCCCCCATGCTCGGCCTCCACATCGGCACCCTCGTCAAATGGCGCCGCCGCGCCGCCACCGACTGGACCGCGTACCTCGAAGCCCGTAGCGCCGGCCGGGTATCAGGAGGCGAGACGACCGGGCCCTGATGGCCTGGCCGTTGCCCACTTGGTTCCTTCTCTTGGTCAGGCGCCGTCTTCAAGGGGGGGCGAGATTACCCGTTGTTTCCCTCACTGGAGTACGACGGTGACGCCGTACTCGCGGAGGAGGTTCACGGTCTCCTCGAAGTAGGACAGGCCGCCGCAGTGGTGCAGGATGTGTCCGGCGAGGGCGTGGCGGGCGATGTCGGCGTGGTGCCAGACGAGGGTGAACGGGGGGACGACGGAGGGCCCGCCGCACAGGCAGTCCTCCACGTCGTCCAGGTCTCTGCCGTAGTTGGCGCCGGGGCCGAGCAGGGCTTCGCCGAGTGCCAGGAGCAGGCCGGTCCTGTCGGTGGCGTGCTGTCCGTCCAGGTGGTACGTCCCGCCGGAGAGGCCCTGCGGCACGTACGGGCCGACGCGGGTGAGGGCCAGCCACTCGGACCGGCCCTCGGCGTCGAACTGTGCCCACTGGTTGGGCCGCGTGGGAACACCGTCGGACCAGATCTCCCAGACTGCGCGGGCGGCCAGGGTGGGGCGGTCGTCACCGGGGTCGGTGATGGTGACGTCGATCAGGGCTCCGCCGAGGACGGAGGGGCGTGCCTCGACGGTGTCCAGGTCGAGGCGGTACCCGGTCATCGTGCGGCCGTGGTGGTCGAGGGGCCAGAGCGTGATCGAATCACCCTTCTGTGGAAGGGGACGGCGCAGCAGGGCCAGAAGCGGTGCGGCGGGTTCGCAGCCGATCAGGTGCACGGGCTGGGTGGGTCGCTGCGGGCGCGGGGTGAACAGGCCGTCAATGGAACGGCAACCGCCCGATGGGCTGTCCCCCCGGATCGAGGGGAACCACAGGTCGAACCGCGGACTCGAAGGCAGCCGCTTGCCGCCCCAGTAGTCGTCCTCCCTGACGCCGGTGCCCACGACGATGTCCACGCGCCCGGGATCGCCCGGCGTGGGCCACTGGGCCAGGACAGCCGTGTCCTCCAGGTCCCAGAAGCGGGCCGGCCCGTCGTTCGAGGGATCCACAGGCTCGATCGAGAGCATTCCGTCCCCCAGCAGCCGCACCGGTTCGGCGCTGTCCGCCACGGCCTGGACCAGCAGGCTCTCGCGCGGGCAGCCGCGCAGCGTCAGGACCTCTCGCGGCAGCGGAGGCGGGTTCACGAACAGGCCCTCGACCTCCGCGCACCGCCCCCACAGCACGCCCTCCTCCTCATCGCCGATATCCCCCTGAACCAGGAGATACCGGACCGGGAAGTCCCGCTCCCACCCCGCATGTTCCTCGGACCGCACGCTTCTCCCCTGCTACCAGGCTGTCTTGGCGCGCCAACCCTACGGCTCGCTGACGCCGACGCCCTCCGAATATCGCGCGCTTGGAATAACGCTCCCCGCCAGTCGGTGCAGACACCTGGACCACGGACAAGCGCCGCGCCTTCGCTAACGACCTGACCCACAGCCAGCTGGTCGCGGTGGTCGCCGCCTCGAACCGGGCGAAGGCGGACAAGGGGCCGGACGCCTGGCGGCCGCCGTTGCGGTCGTACTGGTGCACCTACTCTCGCGCCTGGACCGACATCAAGCACATCTACGGCCTCAGCACTACCATTGCCGAGAAGGCCGCGCTCGTCGAGATGCTCGACACCTGCGCGTAGCGGCGACGGCCAGCCCGTCGAGTCTTCGGGCGGGCCGACCGGTGGTTGCCCGGGTCGTGGTTCCGGTTTCAGCCGTCGAAGCGGAACCAGCGGAAGCCGTAGTCGAGAAGTGCCGTCAGGGTTCCGCGGTGGAGCGCGGCGAAGCTGATTCCCGCAGTAGTCCCGTCGGTGCTGACCGCCGCGATCAGGCCCGGGGCGACAAAGAACCTCGCGGCGTCGTGGGCCGGCAGGAACGGGCTCAGTGGCACTGGTCGAAGCGTGCTCAGCAGCGGGCCCAGGCTCGCGGCCGGCAGGCCGTAGGTCTGGGCGTGGTACGGGGCGGCGATCATGGCCTCGAAGAGGGTGAACTTCAGGAGGAAGCGGCTGAGCGGTTCCTGCTCGACGGTCGTCTCCCGGTAGGCGGCGCTCTGGGGGTCTTCGGTCTCCCACACGACGGGATCGGATCCGTCCTGCTCCCGCAGCGGCCACGGGATGGACCAGTCCCGGTAGCCCTGCGCCCACCGTGCGAAGACCAGTCTGTCCCCGAGCGGTCCGCCGGCACGCTCCGGCTGTTCCAGGACCGGGTCGTGGAACTCGCGGAGGGCGGGACGCAGACGCGCCAGACGGTGGAACGCGGCCAGCGCCTCCGGCAGGTCGCCCTGCGCTCCCGCCCCGTCGTTCCCCGACGCTTCCACCTGATCGGCAGGGAACCAGCCGAGGGCGAACGACTCCAGAGCCCGGATCGGGTCCGACTCCACATGGCCGACCCAGCCCACTCCCGGTACCGGACCGATGGCCCGGACCGGTCTGACCGCGTCCAGCGCAGCTCGGCTCAGCGGCTGGTCGAACTCCAACTCAATATGGTCGAAGCCGTCGCATCCCCAAGACGTTCCCCGGCGGAGTGCGGTGCCAAGAGGGAGGTATCCCTGCTCAAGTCGTGCGAACAGCTGAGTGGGCGGGGCATCGCAGGAGCCCAACCGCGAGCGGAGGTCCGGCACCTTCTCCCCACACAGGAGGATCCTGCTGGAGTTCTGCACGCCGGTCTTCGGGTCGTCTCCGGGTATCAGGATGACGACAGTGGCGTCCGTTCCTGCAGCGATGAGCGCCGGGCCGAGCGTGTAGTGCCGGAGCCCGGCGCCGGCAGCGGACAGTACCGCCGCCTCGGTGATCAGGTGCGGAAGCGTCTGTGCCATGCCGTCACCTTAGCCACGGAGACGGACAGCACAGGCGATCGGCCCCGCTGCAGCAGGCGGACGCCTGCCCGGTTGCTGCTTGCCGGAATATGGCACGTTCGGAATGACGCTCCCCGCCAGTCGGAGCGGACAACTGGACAGACGACCAGCGCAAGGCCTTCGCCAACGACCTGACCCGGCCCCAGCTCCTCGCTGTCTCCGCCGCCTCCAACAGGGCGAAAGGCGACCAGACGCCGGACCAGTGGAAGCCGCCGTCCCAGACGGCCTGGTGCCGCTACGCGGAGGCCTGGACCAACGTCAAGACCTACCACAAGCTGACCGTCACCGAGTCGGAGAAGACAGCCCTCGGCCAGATGCTCGACACCTGCCCGGCGGGATCATGACCGCCCCCGACCCCGCCGGCGGCGAGCCGGGCGAGGTCGGCCTCCCAGGCCTCCAGCCGTGCCAGCGCCGTCCGGGCCATCCGGTCGACGACCGCGACGGGGTCCTCGCCCATCGCCCGGGCGACGACGGCGGTCTCCCGCAGTTCGTCGCAGTCGACCTCCTCGATCTGCTCGACGCGGGCCGCCAGCCCGAGCGGGGCGGCGGCGAGGAGGTCGGCCCGGCGGCGGACGGCATTGGCAGCGGTGTCGGGGTCCTCCCGCAGCCACGCCGGCCGACGCTGGGGCGGGGTGCGGGCCGTCAAGGCCTCGCGCAGAGCGGGGCCGGGCCCCAGGGGGCGACGTGTCACGGCCTATCCAACGAGCCGGATCGCCGGGGGTGGCTGGCCCAGTGGACGGCAGCACCAGGACGAGGCCGTCGATGAACCCGGCGTCGGCGCCGTCGAGGGAGTGGTCCTGCCCTGTCGTTCGGGCTTGTTGCGCCTGTCCCGGCAGTCCTGCCGCTGGATTGGGTTGGTTGGGGTGACTTCCTGCGGGCCGGCGTGGTGTGTTGGGAGGCTGGGGTGGTGAAAACTGTGCGAGGTACAGGCCCGGACCGTGTCTGTGTGCTTCCCGGCCGGCCGGGCTGGATCCGGGATGTCGCCTACCTCGGCGACGAGGTGCTGGAATCCCTGGCTGTAGCCACCGCAGCGAGTGCTTACCGGGACGACAACCGCTACCTGCTGCCCGCAGGCACCTACCGGACGGCGGGCCTGGTCGTCGAGGCCCTGGCCGGGGTCGTTCCCGGGGACGGCGGCCCGGGCCAGGTGGTGCTGTACGCGCTGCCGGCCTGGAAGCTTGAGGCCCTGTGGGACGTGCTGCTGGTGCTGCGCCGCACAGCGGCGGGGGATCCGGAAACGGACGTGGTGCGCGAGACCCTGGACATCCTGTGCGGTCACCCGTTCATGCCGGCCCGCACGGTGCAGCAGATCGCCGCCGACCTGGAGAAGGTGGTGTCGGTGCTGACGCTCGACCTGCCGGCGGTCACGGTGGTGGCCACCGCCGTCGTCCTGGGCGAGGAGCGGGGCGAGGCGGTCGTCGACGCCTACCGCGCGATCACCGCCGCGTGGACGGCGGCCGGAGTCCGGCACTGACCCATCACCGGCCGACTGGGCGAGCCCCCTGAACCCGCCCGCCGACGCCGGCCCTTTGCTGCTCGTCCTGTCCCGCCTGCTGGGCCGTCCCACCGGCCTCCGGTGGGACACCGTCCAGTTCCCGACCCGGTCTTGCGATGCGGTGGACCAGCCCGTCGTCCTGCTGTCCGCCGTCCTGGGGCCGTGCTCGCCGCCGTCCTGGTGCCAGGGCGGGGTGCTGCGCCCGGGGCCGGCCCTGGGGGGCGGGCGCCGGGGCCTGCTCGGTGTCCGTCCCGCCGTTGTGTCGTCCCGTCGGCCCGCCGACACCCCCACTCCACCCGGCACCGCCGACCGCCTCCTCCACCTGCTGCGCCGCATGGCCGCCACCACCCCGCCCACCGACCAGACGGACGACCACGGCGACCAGGACCAGGAGTCGGTGCCGTCGATCCGGATCTGCGGCTCCCCCTTCCCCGGGAACGCGTCCCGGTACTGCACCCTGCCGCCAGACCACACGCACCACGTCCACCAGACGGCCACCGGCGCCCAGTGGCCCACCGGGCCCACGCCGTAGCAGCCGCCAACGGCCTCGCCTCGGAACACAACAGGCCCCCACACCCGGCAACGGGCGTGGGGGCCTTCGACGTGGACGGCGCGTCGCCGCGGGCAATGGAGAGCAGCGCGCGCCGCCAGCATCCTCCCAGACCCGCCCCAGCCCCTCGCCTCGGCAACCAGGCCGACCCCGCAGCCTGCGTCCCGTGGTCCCTCTTCTGAGTCGTCCCGCCGGTCGCCTCCCGAGCCGTCCCATCGGTCGTCCCGCGAGCGCACAGTCGAGAACGCCCGGAGCAAGTCGCCGCAGCTCAGCGCAACTTTTGGGCCCCCAGGAAGCCCCGACAACCCCGTCTTCTCGCAACTGTCGGACGGTCGGGCGGGGTCGGCGCCTGCGGCGGGCCCGGCAGGTTCAGGGGTGCGCCCGGCGGTGCCGACCGCAGCCACCGGCTGGTCCGGGTCCGGCCGCGTCGAGGCCGGGCGGGCACGGCGACGGCCAGGAGTACGAGCCCGCCGTCGTCCCGGCCGACGTCGCCGACCACCCCGGCCGGGGTCAGCCTGACGCCCGGTTCCGCTCGCGGTAGGCCTTCTGCCGGCAGGCGTTCGAGCAGTAGCGCTGGGGCCGGCCGCCGCGCCGGGTCGGCGGCGGGATGTTCTTGCCCACGCACTGTCGGCAGTAGGCGAACAGCCGTTCCTCGTACTCCCGTACGGCGGCCTTCACCTCGGGCGGCAGGCCGTCGGCCAGGCCTTCGAGCTCGTACCCCTCCCGAAGGATGTCGGCGAAGTACAAGTCGCGCCGCCGGTCCAGGTCGATCGGGGACATGCCGGTCTGCCTCAGGACCTCGGCCTCGGAGAGGTCCCCGGTGGCCAGCAGCAGGAGGATCATCTCAAGGTGGGCCCGCGCGGACGGGCTGATCGTGAGCGCGTTGGTGGTGGCCTTCCTGCCGGTGGGGTCGCTTGGGACCGAACGGCGCGTCACCGGGCACCGCCGACGGCCGCCGCGGTGGCTGCCGGCTCGACGACCTGGCCGGGGACGACCGGGGCCGTCTGCGGGACGGGTGCTGGCGCGGCGGAGCCGTTCTGCTGGCCGAGCTGCAGCCCGCGCAGCGGGTCCGTGAGCTCGCGTACTCCCTGGTAGCGGGGCGTGAACTTCTCCACGGCGCCGATCAGCACGGTGAACCGCCCCACCATGTCGGGCATGTCCTGGGCCCGCGTCCGGGCCACGCACACCCGCACGATGTACGCGATCAGGGCCGCCAGCAGGGCGATCGCGCCCAGAACGAGCACGACCACCAAGGCCGCGATGTCGAAGGCAGTGTCCAAGGTTTCCCCTCCGGAGACGACGAAAGGCCCCCGCGTCGGCGGAGGCCTTGAGTGTGTTGCTGTGGGCTGGAACGCAAAAAGCCCCGCTGCTCAGCGAGGCCTTCGTGGATCAGGACACAGGTGTCCTGCCCGAGACCAGGTTGCCACGAATCCGACAGCCGGTCAAATAGCGCCCTGAACTGCGGATTCGCTTTAGATATCAAGTCGCTGGGTTCCGTAACGCGTCCGGTCGCGGGGTACGCAGAGACCGCGCACCCCGCCACCGGAGGGACCCACCGGAGCAGCGTCGATCGACATCGGAACGGCGGCCCGGTGAGCGGTGATGAGGCCTGCTCGCCGCCGTCCCGACCCTCCACAGCCCCTCCGGACGCCGCTCCCGCCTCGGGTGTCCGGGCTCGGCCCAGGACGGCTCCAACGGGCCGTCACAAGCCCCCTGGGGCCCGCCGCCCTTTGCCCGCCCCCGGCACCGTGCTGCTCGCCGCCGCTGCGCCCGGGCCGGGTCCTGCTCGGTGGCGGCGGGGCCGCGCGGGGCCGCCGCCACCGGACGGCACGGTGCTGCGCCTGGGCCTCGTTCTGCGTGGCGGCGGGGTCTGCTCGGTGGCGTCCGTTCCGCAGTCCCGCCGGCGGTACCGCGCTGCGCCTGTGAGGTTCGGCTGTGGTGTCACTGGGACGTTCGGATTCGTGTGTCACTGCCATTGAGGTGCATTGTCGCTGTTCACGGGAGGTCGGACAGGTTGATCACGGTGACACCTTGCCGAACAACGCGGTGACGCGAAGCCGTATCGGCCGGTGTCGTGTTCGCCGTATCTCCCTTGCCTTGTCGATCTCGGCCTTGACCCCTGCCCGATTCCCTTACGGCCATCGCGCCATCGGATCCGGGGACCGCACCACTGCGAGCGCCCAGCACCTCTGCCCCACAACGCGGGGGAGGCCGCCACCCGCAGGTGACGGCCTTCCAGTGCTTTCTCAGGGCCCAAGAAGCCCACCGCCAGGCAACTGGCCACCCGGACCGAGGACGGCCCGCTACGCCCACTCCACACCGTGCTCGGCGAGCTGCGCGAGCTGGCCGGGGCTGAGCTTCGCCCGGCGAGCCTTCTGATTGTTGAGCCAGGTGCCCAGTGCGAAGTGCGACACCACCACCTGCTCTTCACCGCCGGGGCCGGCCTCCACGGTCTCCAACGGCTCCTTGTGCGGGCGGGGCACCCGGGGATGCCGCTCCCGCTCGACAAAGGCGCCGCCAGCGCCGCCAGGCCCTGGGCGAACCGATCGGTTCGCCCGTGTTCCGCAGTGCCGCGGGTGCGTGTTTATGGAGCTGTGGGTAGACCCGGGGACGTTTTGGCACTTTCGGGCACCCCTTCTGACCTGTGTCGGCGGCGGCCTGTTCCGCGGCCGCCGGGTCCGTCGGCGGCCGCTCGCTCTGCCGGATTGCCGGTGCTACCCGGTTGCCGCCCGGGCTACCGGCCTGTGCACACCCGCCGGGCCTTGAGGCTGTCCAGCCGGGTGCCCAACGACCATGACGGCGAGGGCCTTCCTGCCGCCCGCACTCTCCATAACGCCCTGTACCGGGCCCGTCACTTCTCTGTGGGCCCGCAGAACCGCGGATGCCGACCAACCCGTCAGGACAACGGGCGCGAAGGTGAAC
>NZ_JBHVFE010000150.1:0-18571 GCF_042801945.1 Kitasatospora sp. NPDC057542 | reverse complement strand
GCTGCCGTCCTTCCGGAGCGGACGGCAGCCGCCCGCGAGGTCAGCGCAGCAGCCCGGCGTCCATCCCGGCCGACTCGGCCGGCAGGGCCACCAGCCCCGGCTCGGCCGACGAGGCCAGCCGCGGGTGCGCGGGCAGCACCCGGACGGTGTAGCCGAACGGGCCGGTCCGGCACAGCTCCAGCGAGCCCTCGTAGCGGGTACGGCCGTCCAGGTCGGGCCCGCCGACCGGCTTGAGGGCGAGCAGGCAGGCGTCCGAGATCCGGTCCCGCTCGTCCACCCGGCCGGAGACCGCCTGCACCTCGACGTCGCCCGGTGCCAGCGTCCCGAGCGCGACCTGCACCCGCAGCGCCAGCGAGCTGCCCAGCTCCTGCGCCTCGGCCGGGCAGTCCGCCTCGACGTGCTCGACCCGGACGGCCGGCCACGCATCCCGGACCTTCGCCTTCCAGAGCGCCAGCTCGCGCGCGCCTCGGCCCTGCTGCCCCGCCAGCTCCCGCTGGGCCTGCGCCGCCGGGGCGTACAGCCGTTCGACGTACTCCCGGACCATCCGGCCGGCCAGCACCTTGGGCCCGAGGGTGACCAGGGTGTGCCGGACCATGGCGATCCACTGCTGCGGCAACCCGTCCGCATCCCGGTCGTAGAACCGGGCGGCGACCTGGCTCTCGATCAGGTCGTAGAGCGCGGCTGCCTCGATGTCGTCGCGCCGATCGGCCTCGCCGCTGTCCGGGTCGAGCACCCCGCCGCTCTCGTCGGCGGTGGGGATCGCCCAGCCGTTGCGGCCGTCGTACCACTCGTCCCACCAGCCGTCCAGGACGGACAGGTTGAGGCAGCCGTTGAGCGCGGCCTTCATCCCGGAGGTGCCGCAGGCCTCCAGCGGGCGCAGCGGGTTGTTCAGCCAGACGTCGCAGCCCGGGTAGAGGCGCTGGGCCATCGCCATGTCGTAGTCCGGCAGGAAGACGATCCGGTGCCGCACCGCCGGGTCGTCGGCGAAGGCGACCATCTGCTGGATCAGCCGCTTGCCGCCGTCGTCGGCCGGATGGGCCTTGCCGGCGACCACGATCTGCACCGGCCGGGTGGGGTGGAGCAGCAGGGCGCGCAGCCGCTCCGGGTCGCGCAGCATCAGGGTGAGCCGCTTGTACGAGGGCACCCGGCGGGCGAAGCCGATGGTGAGCACGTCGGGGTCGAGCACCGAGGAGACCCAGCCGAGCTCGGCCTCGCCGGCCCCGCGCCGGCGCCAGGAGGCGTGCAGCCGGCGGCGGGCCTCCTCCACCAGCTGGGACCGCAGGGTGCGCCGCAGCTCCCAGACCTCGGTGTTGCCGATCCTCTCCAGGCCTGTCCAGCGCCGGGTCTCGCCGGTGGTCATGGCCTCCTCGGCGCGCTCGGCGCCCAGCTCGGCCGCGCCAAGCCGGACCACCGCCGGGTCGATCCAGGTGGCGGCGTGCACGCCGTTGGTGACCGAGGTGATCGGCACCTCGGCGGGGTCGAAGCCGGGCCACAGCCCGTTGAACATCGAGCGGCTCACCTCGCCGTGCAGGGTCGAGACCCCGTTGGCGCGCTGGGCCAGCCGCAGGCCCATGGCGGCCATGTTGAACAGCTTCGGGTCCCCGTCGCGCCAGCTCTCGGCGCCGAGCGCGAGCACCTGGTCGACCGGCACGCCCGGCAGCGCGGCGTCGCCGCCGAAGTGGCGGGCGACCAGCTCGCGGTCGAAGCGGTCGATGCCGGCCGGGACGGGCGTGTGGGTGGTGAAGAGGGTGCCGGCCCGGACGGCCTCCAGGGCGGCGGCGAAGTCGAGGCCGGTGCGGTCCTCGGCGACCAGTTCGCGGATGCGTTCCACGCCGAGGAAGCCGGCGTGGCCCTCGTTGGTGTGGAAGACGTCGGGGGCGGGGTGCCCGGTGAGCCGGCAGTAGGAACGCACCGCCCGGACGCCGCCGATGCCGAGCAGCATCTCCTGGAGCAGCCGGTGCTCGCTGCCGCCGCCGTACAGCCGGTCGGTGACGTCCCGCTCGGCCGGCGAGTTGGCCTCGATGTCGGAGTCGAGCAGCAGCAGTGGGACCCGCCCGACCTGGGCCTTCCAGATGTGGGCGGCCAGGGTGCGGCCGCCGGGCAGGACGAGGTCGACCCGGCTTGGGGTGCCGTCGGCCTCCCGCAGCATGCTGACCGCGAGTTCGTCCGGATCGAGCAGTGGGTAGCGCTCCTGCTGCCAGCCGTCCCGGCTGAGGGACTGGCGGAAGTAGCCGTGCCGGTAGAACAGGCCGACGCCGATGATCGGCACGCCGAGGTCGCTGGCGGCCTTGAGGTGGTCGCCGGCCAGGATGCCGAGCCCCCCGGAGTACTGGGGCAGCGCGGCGGCGATGCCGTACTCGGGCGAGAAGTAGGCGATCGCGGCGGGCAGCGCGGCGGCGTCGGACTGCGGCCTGGTCTGGTACCAGCGCGGGCCGGTGAGGTACTCACGCAGGTCGTCGGCGAGGTCGCCGAGTCTGCGCAGGAAGCGCCGGTCGGTGGCGAGTGCGGCCAGCCGGGCGGCCGGGACGTCCCCGAGCAGCCGGACCGGGTCCTCGCCGGTCGCGGCCCAGACCTCCGGGTCCACGGACCTGAAGAGGTCCCTGGTCTCGGGGTGCCAGGACCAGCGCAGGTTGAGGGCCAGCTCGTGCAACGGCTGGAGTTGTTCGGGCAGGACGGTGCGGACGGTGAATCTGCGGATTGCCTTCACGGCGTGAAGCGTAGCCTCGGCGGTCGGCCGGACAGCGCGTCAAGCAGGCTATTGGGCATCCGTTCGGCCTATTGATGAGATCGCATTCGGCGCATTGGTCTGCACGGGGGCGCGCGAGGCGCACATTTCAGGGGGCCCGCGCTACCAATACGTGAACTCTTCGGTACGGGTCCATTTCCGATGGCTCATCCACTCGCGGGACGGCCCGAAACTACTGTCGTACCGCTGCAAAAACCTTGTCGCCGGTGCGAGGATGACCGAAGGTCGTTGATGCTGTGGGGAGTCCGACGACGGGTGGCGTCCCCCGCGAAGCAGCACGTCCGAATCCTTTTCGTGTTGGCCGTTCCCGTCCTTCTTAGCCCATTCGGCGCTCGCCGCGCACGGACGCGTGTCCTCGCGCCCGGCCCGCTCGTTCACGGGTGGACCGGGTCGCCCGGGGACGCGCCCCGTGGAGGCGTGCGCCGGGACGCACACGGGCTCAGGGGCGCCCCACCACCGGTTCGGCGGGCGCCGGGCAGGTTGCCGGGAACAGCGGCGCGGGCAGGCTCCGGTCGCACGTCCTCCCCACCCAGCAGTCCTCCGGCACTCCCCCGGCCCGACCCCGGCCCGCGGGGAGCTGCCGCCGATCTCGGGCAGGAGTTTGGCATGCACGGCGACACGCGGGACCAGTCCACACCGGTGGCCGAAAGCCTCGACGCAGCGGTCGCGGAATCCGCCACACGGATGGATTCTGACACTCGGACAGATCCGGCGATGCCGGCGCCGAGGGCTTCCGGGGCGGTCCCTGGCGGATCCTCCGAAGCCCAGCCCTCCGCGGCACCGCCCTCCGCACCGGCCCGGCACCCCGGGACCGAGGAGGACCGGACCGCGGCACCCCGCAGGCGCACCACCACGCGCCGCGCCACCGCCACCGCGTCGGCCACCACCCCGAAGGCCGGCGCCGGGGCCGATCCGGCGCCGCGCCGGACGTCCGCCGCCAAGGCGCCCGCCGAACCGGCGGCCGCCCGCAGGACCGCGGCCGAGCCCGCCGGGAAGACCGCCCGCAAGGCCGCCACCAAGCCCGCCGCCCGCAAGACGACAGAGAGCGACACCGTGATCGGCCGCATCCCCGTCCTGGACGTCAGTCCCCTCGTCGACGCCGGCCGCCGCCCGGCCAAGGCCGTCGTCGGCGAGACCTTCCCGGTCACCGCGACCGTCTTCCGCGAGGGCCACGACGCCGTCAACGCCAACGTGGTGCTGCGCGACCCGCGCGGCCGCAGTGGCCCGTGGACGCCGATGCGCGAGCTGGCCGAGGGCAGCGACCGCTGGGGCGCGTACGTCACCCCGACCGCGCCCGGCCGCTGGTCGTACCTGGTGGAGGCGTGGAGCGACCCGATCGCCACCTGGCGCAGGACCGCCTCGGTGAAGCTGCCCGCCGGGATCGACACCGCGCTGGTCCTGGAGGAGGGCGCCCGGCTGCTGGAGCAGGCCGCGGCCGGGGTGCCCAAGAAGGAGGGCCGCGCCGACGTGCTGGCGGCCGCCGAGGCGCTGCGCGACCAGGTCCTGCCGCCGCTGTCCCGGCTGGCCGCCGCGCTCGCCCCCGAGGTGCTCGACGTGCTGGCCCGCCACCCGCTGCGCGAACTGCTCAGTGCCTCCCGGCCGCTGCCGCTCCAGGTGGACCGCGAGCGTGCGCTGTTCGGCTCCTGGTACGAGTTCTTCCCCCGCTCGGAGGGCGCCGTGGTGGACCCGGCCGGCGTCGAGCCGCCGCGCCAGGGCACCCTGCGCACCGCCGCCGAGCGACTGCCGGCCGTCGCCGCGATGGGCTTCGACGTGGTCTACCTGCCGCCGGTCCACCCGATCGGCCGAGCCTTCCGCAAGGGCCCGGACAACACCCTGACGGCCGGTCCGCACGACGTCGGATCGCCCTGGGCGATCGGCTCCCCCGAGGGCGGCCACGACGCGCTCCACCCGGACCTCGGCACCATCGAGGACTTCGACCACTTCGTCGCCGAGGCACAGGCGCTGCACCTGGAGGTGGCGCTGGACTTCGCCCTCCAGTGCTCCCCCGACCACCCCTGGGTGAACAAGCATCCGGAATGGTTCAGTCACCGCGCGGACGGCACCATCGCGTACGCCGAGAATCCGCCGAAGAAGTACCAGGACATCTATCCGATCAACTTCGACCAGGACATGGATGGAATCGTCAAGGAAACCATCCGGATCCTCCGCTTCTGGATGTCCCACGGCGTCCGGATCTTCCGGGTCGACAACCCGCACACCAAGCCCGCGGTGTTCTGGGAGAAGGTGCTCGCCGACATCGCCCGGACCGACCCCGACGTCGTGTTCCTGGCGGAGGCCTTCACCCGCCCGACGATGATGCACACCCTGGCGAAGATCGGTTTCCACCAGTCGTACACGTACTTCACCTGGCGCACCACCAAGCCGGAACTCACCGAGTACCTCACCGAACTCAGCGGTGACGCCGCGGCCTACATGCGGCCCAACTTCTTCGCGAACACCCCGGACATCCTGCACGCGTACCTCCAGAACGGAGGCCCGGCCGCCTTCGCGGTCCGTGCGGTGCTCGCCGCCACCCTCTCCCCCAGCTACGGCGTCTACGCCGGCTACGAGCTGTACGAGAACGAGCCGGCCCACCCGGGCTCCGAGGAGTACCTGCACTCGGAGAAGTACGAACTGCGCCCGCGCGACTGGAGCCGCACCGACACCCTGGCCCCGCTGCTGACCGTGCTGAACCGGCTGCGCCGCCGCCACCCCGCCCTCCAGCAGCTGCGCGACCTGCGCTTCCACCCCACCGACAACGACCAGGTGCTCGCCTACTCCAAGACCGCGACCACCCCCGAGGGCCTCACCGACCAGGTCATCACCGTGGTGAACCTCGACCCGCACCACGTCCAGGAGGCCACCGTCACGCTGGACGGCGACGGCCCGTACGCGGTGCACGACGAGCTCACCGGCGCCGTCTACACCTGGGGCCGGCACAACTACGTCCGGCTCGATCCCTCAGCCGAGCCGGCTCACCTCCTCACGGTTCGGAGGAACCCAGCGTGACAGTGAACGAGCCCGTCCCCGACACCTTCCCCGAGACCTCGAAGAAGAAGCTCGACCCCGAGTGGTTCAAGCGTGCGGTCTTCTACGAGGTGCTGGTGCGGTCCTTCCAGGACAGCAACGGCGACGGGGTCGGGGACCTCAAGGGGCTCACGGCCAAGCTCGACTACCTCCAGTGGCTCGGGATCGACTGCCTCTGGCTCCCCCCGTTCTTCGCCTCGCCGCTGCGCGACGGCGGATACGACGTGTCCGACTACACCTCGGTACTGCCGGAGTTCGGCGACCTCGCCGACTTCATGGAGTTCGTCGACGCCGCGCACGCCCGCGGCATGCGCATCATCATCGACTTCGTCATGAACCACACCAGCGACCAGCACCCGTGGTTCCAGGCCTCCCGGACGGACCCGGACGGGCCGTACGGCGACTTCTACATGTGGGCCGACGACGACAAGCAGTACCCGGACGCCCGGATCATCTTCGTCGACACCGAGACCTCCAACTGGACCTACGACCCGGTCCGCAAGCAGTACTACTGGCACCGCTTCTTCTCCCACCAGCCGGACCTCAACTACGACAACCCCCGGGTCCAGGACGAGATGATCGCCGGGCTGCGGTTCTGGCTCGACCTCGGCATCGACGGCTTCCGGCTGGACGCGGTGCCGTACCTGTTCGCCCGTGAGGGCACCAACTGCGAGAACCTGCCGGAGACCCACGAGTTCCTCAAGCGGGTCCGCAAGGAGATCGACGCCGACTACCCGGACACCGTGCTGCTCGCCGAGGCCAACCAGTGGCCGGAGGACGTCGTCGACTACTTCGGCGACTTCGCCTCGGGCGGCGACGAGTGCCACATGGCGTTCCACTTCCCGGTGATGCCGCGGATCTTCATGGCGGTGCGCCGGGAGTCCCGCTACCCGGTGTCGGAGGTCCTCGCCAAGACCCCGCAGATCCCCGGCGGCTGCCAGTGGGGCATCTTCCTGCGCAACCACGACGAGCTGACCCTGGAGATGGTCACCGACGAGGAGCGCGACTACATGTACGCGGAGTACGCCAAGGACCCGCGGATGCGCGCCAACGTGGGCATCCGCCGCCGGCTCGCCCCGCTGCTGGAGAACGACCGCAACCAGATCGAGCTGTTCACCGCCCTGCTGCTCTCCCTGCCGGGCTCGCCGGTGCTCTACTACGGGGACGAGATCGGCATGGGCGACAACATCTGGCTCGGTGACCGGGACGGCGTGCGCACCCCGATGCAGTGGACCCCGGACCGCAACGCGGGTTTCTCCTCCGCCGACCCGGGCAGGCTCAGTCTGCCGCCCATCATGGACCCGGTGTACGGCTACCAGGTGACCAACGTCGAGGCGCAGCAGAGCAGTTCGAGCTCGCTGCTGCACTGGACGCGTCGCATGATCGAGATTCGCAAGCTCAATCCCGCGTTCGGCCTCGGCAGCTACGCCGAACTGCCCTCCAGCAACCCCGCCGTACTGGCCTTCGTGCGCGAGTACGAGGGGGACCTGGTCATGTGCGTGAACAACTTCTCGCGGTTCGCGCAGCCGACCGAGCTGGACCTGCGGCAGTACGGCGGGCGGTACCCGGTCGAGCTGATCGGCGGAGTGCGCTTCCCGTCGATCGGTGAGTGGCCCTACCTGCTCACCCTGGCCGGGCACGGCTTCTACTGGTTCCAGCTCCGGCAGCCCCCGCGCCTGAGCGGGACCAGGCGATCGAAGTAACGATCCGCCGCACGCCGCACACCGGCGTGAACAGCTCCACCAGACCCTCCGGGGGCGCGAGTTGACCCCAGCGCCCCCGGAGTTCTCTGCACCACCGCGTACGGAGAACAGCCCAACGGCCACCCACACGAAGGCGTGACACCCGAGCCGTGCTCGCGTGCCGCGACCGCCGCGCCGCCGCAATCCGGAAGACTGACGGACCCGGCCACGACCCGTCGGGCAGTCCGCGTGCTTCCGGGGAAAGGGAGCCATGTCCGAAACCTCCCGTTCTCAAGCCCACCTCCGGGACGACGCCCCCGCCGGTTCCGCCCCTGCGGCGGGCACCCGGGGCACCGGAGTCCGGAGAACCGCCCTGGGCGTCAGCGAACTCGTCCAGGCGGCCCTGCCGCTGATCGCCGCATGGCTGCCCACCCAGCGCTGGTACGCCGGCAAGGGGCGGCCCATCACCGGCCTCACCCCGGTGGTCGGCACTCCGCTGCAGGTCGGCGACCCGGCCCTGCTGCACCTGCTGCTGCGGGTCGAGCACGCCACCACGGCCGGCGCCCCGCACGGCGACATCTACCAGCTGCTGCTCGGCATCCGCTCCGGCGGGCTCGGGGACATCGGGCCCGGCGCCGTACTCGGCCGGCTCACCCAGGGCCCGTACGACGGCGCGACGCTCTACGACGCAGTGCACGACCCGGAGCTCACCGGGCGCCTGCTGGAACACCTGGCCACCGGCGACCGCTTCGGCGCACTGTCCTTCCGCCGCACCCCCGGCTCCGGGCTGCCCACCAACCTCCGCGGCCGCGCCTCCACCGCCGAGCAGTCCAACAGCTCGGTCATCTACGGCACCTCGTACATCCTCAAGCTGTTCCGCCGCATCCACCCCGGCACCAACCCCGATCTCGAACTCTCGCTCGCGCTCTCCCGGGCCGGCTCCACCCGCATCCCCCGGGTCGCCGCCTGGTTCGAGAGCCGGATGGAACGCGCCGAACCCGCCACCCTCGGACTGCTGCAGCGCTACCTGCCGGACGCCGAGGACGGCTGGGAGCTCGCCCTCGACCAGGTCGGCCGGCTCAAGGGCGACCGCTCCCCCGGCAACTTCGCCATCGAGGCGCACCGGCTCGGCCGGGCCACCGCCGAGGTGCACCGGGTACTGGCCCGCTCGATGCCCGTCGCCCGGCTCGACCGCACCCAGACCGGACGGCTGGCCGGCGCGATGGCCGACCGGCTGGACAGCGCCGTCGCCGCCGTCCCCGGGCTGCTGCGCTTCCGGGCCGCGCTGCGCGCCGCCTTCCAGCAGCTCGCCGACGCCCACCCGGACGGCCTGCCGGTCCAGCGCATCCACGGCGACCTGCACCTCGGACAGGCGATGCGCACCCCGCACGGCTGGGTGCTGCTGGACTTCGAGGGCGAGCCGGCCAAGTCGGTCAACGAGCGCCGCGAGCCGCAACCGGCCCTGCGCGACGTCGCCGCGATGCTGCGCTCCTTCGACTACGCGGCCGCCCACCTGCTGGCCGGCGGCCCGGTCGACCCGGAACTGGCCCACCTGGCCGCCGCCTGGGCCCAGCGCAACCGCACCGCCTACTGCGCCGGCTACACCGCCGGCGGCGGCGCCGACCCGGCCGCCTCGCCGGAGCTGATGCGGGCTCTGGAGATCGACAAGGCGGTGTACGAGGTGGTGTACGAGGCCCGGCACCGGCCGAGCTGGCTGCCGATCCCGCTGGCCGCGATCAACCGGCTGGCCCTGTCCGTCTGACCCCCGCTTCCTGTCCCGCCCGCAGGAGTTCGCCCACCCCCGTCGCAGGAGGACCCCGCCGTGACGCCGATCGACCCGGCCGGCCGCCCCACCCGCCCCGTACCGGCCACCTTCCTGGCCGGACCGCTCCCAGCCGAAGGACGCGCCGGCCACGAGCCCGAGGCGCGCCGGGCGGCCGAGGAGGTGGAGAAGGGCGCCGACACCGGCCCGGAGCCCCCGGCGGCCACCCCGCCCACAGCCGGGGACCCCCGGGGAGCCGAGCGTCCGGCCCCCACCGGGGCACTGCGGCTGCCCGAGGCGCCGCTGCCGCCCGCCGAGGTCGACCGGCTGGTCCACGGGCAGCACCACGACCCGCACGCACTGCTCGGCGCGCACCCGGTGCACGGCGGCACCGCGATCCGGGTGCTGCGCCCGTTCGCCGAGCGCGTGGTCGTCGAGACCGCCCAGGGCCCGGCCGAACTCACCCACCAGCAGGGCGGGTTGTTCACCGGCCTGGTGGCCGGCGGCGAATCGCCGGAGTACACCCTGCTGGTGACCTACCCCGGCGGCGAGCCGCTGCGCCAGCAGGACGGCTACCGCACCCCGCCCACCCTCGGCGAGCTCGACCTGCACCTGATCTCCGAGGGCCGGCACGAGCAGCTGTGGCGGGCGCTCGGCTCGCACGTGCGCACCGTCGGCGGCGTGGCCGGCACCGCCTTCGCGGTCTGGGCCCCGAACGCCGTCGGGGTGCGGCTGATCGGCGACTTCAACCACTGGGACGGCACCGGGCACCCGATGCGCTCGCTCGGCTCCTCCGGGATCTGGGAGCTGTTCGTCCCCGGCCTGGCCGAGGGCGCCACCTACAAGTACGAGGTGCACACCCGGCAGGGCTGGGTGCTGGACAAGGCCGACCCGCTGGCCCGGGCCGCCCAGTGCCCGCCCGGCACCGCCTCGGTGGTCACCTCCTCCGACTACACGTGGCAGGACGGCGAGTGGATGGCCCGCCGGGCCCGCGCCGCGCACCACCGGGCGCCGATGTCGGTGTACGAGCTGCACCTGCCGTCCTGGCGCCCCGAGCTCACCACCTACCGCGCCATCGCCGAGGAACTGCCGCGCTATCTCAAGGAGTTGAACTTCACCCACGTGGAGTTCATGCCGGTGATGGAGCACCCCTTCGGCGGCTCCTGGGGCTACCAGGTGTCCGGCTACTACGCCCCCACCGCCCGGCTCGGCAGCCCCGACGACTTCCGGTACCTGGTGGACGCCCTGCACCGGCACGGCATCGGCGTGATCGTCGACTGGGTGCCCGCGCACTTCCCCAAGGACGACTTCGCGCTCGCCCGCTTCGACGGCGAGCCGCTGTACGAGCCGGCCGACCCGCTGCGCGCCGAGCACCCGGACTGGGGGACACTGGAGTTCGACTACGGCCGCAAGGAGGTACGCAACTTCCTGGTCGCCAACGCGGTGTACTGGTGCGAGGAGTTCCACGTCGACGGCCTACGGGTGGACGCCGTCGCCTCGATGCTCTACCTCGACTACTCCCGCGAGAGCGGCGACTGGACGCCCAACCGGTTCGGCGGCCGGGAGAACCTGGACGCGGCCTCCTTCCTCCAGGAGATGAACGCCACCGTCTACCGGCGCTGCCCGGGCGTGGTGACCGTCGCCGAGGAGTCCACCGCCTGGGACGGGGTCACCCGCCCCACCCACGCAGGCGGCCTCGGCTTCGGGCTGAAGTGGAACATGGGCTGGATGCACGACTCGCTGGTCTACATGTCCAAGGAGCCGGTGCACCGCAAGTACCACCACAACGAGATCACCTTCTCGATGGTGTACGCCTACTCCGAGAACTACGTGCTGCCGATCTCGCACGACGAGGTGGTGCACGGCAAGCAGTCGCTGGTCTCCAAGATGCCCGGCGACTGGTGGCAGCAGCGCGCCAACCACCGCGCCTACCTCGGCTTCATGTGGTCCCACCCGGGCAAGCAGCTGCTGTTCATGGGACAGGAGTTCGCCCAGGGCGCGGAGTGGCACCACGAGCAGGGCCCGCAGTGGTGGGTGCTCGACGAGCAGTGGCCGGCCCACCGGGAGCACCTCGGGGTGCGCCGGCTGGTCCGCGACCTCAACCGGCGCTACCTCGACACCCCGGCCCTGTGGGAGCTGGACACCGTCCCGGAGGGCTTCCGCTGGCTCGACGGCGGCGCCGCCGAGGACAACCTGCTCTCCTTCGTCCGGTACGCGGCCGACGGCTCGCCGCTGGTCGCGGTCTGCAACTTCTCGCCGGTCGTCCGGCACGGCCACCGGGTCGGCCTGCCGCGGCTGGCCGGCCGCGAGCAGCTGTGGGAGGAGGTGCTGAACACCGACGCCGAGGAGTACGGCGGCAGCGGCGTCGGCAACTCCCGCCCGGTCAAGGCCGAGCCGGTGGAGTGGGACGGCCAGCCCCGCTCCGCCGAGCTGGTCCTCCCCCCGCTCGCCACCGTCTGGCTCCGCCCGGCCTGACGCCCGCCCCCGCCCGCCCGCCACGACGGGCGGGCGGTCACTCGGGAGCCGTGACCGGGAATCCGAGCTCCTCGGCCGCCCTGCCGAGCTCGCGGTCGTAGGTGACGAAGTCGGTGAGCTCGGCGCGGAACGGCTCCGCACTGGCCAGGTGGAGCGCGTCCAGCGATCCCAGCCGCGGCGTGCGGTAGGAGAGCGCCCGGGCGAGCACCGCGCTGCTGAGGTCGACCTGGTAGACGCCCCGAAGCGCCTGGTCGACGTGATAGGGGACGAGCTGGTGCGACAGCCCCGCGCGGAGCAGCGTGCGGGTGATCTCCAGCCGGGCCAGCTCGCTGGCGATCAGTTCGGTGCCATCGGGAAGCGCCTGTCGCCACGCTCGCAGCACGGCGGTCTCGGGCTCCGGCTTGATGAACTTGAGCAGCGCGCACGAGTCGAGGTAGATCAACGGTTCCGCTCCCGGTCCCGGTCTTCGATCAGGACGTCCGACAGGCTGCCGATGCCCGGCAGGAGGTCAAGGGCGAGCTCGGGCATGCCCTGATCGGCGGGCGGGGTGACCTCGCCGGCAGCGATCATGCGTTCCAGCACGGTCACCGGGGCCGCCTCCGGCACGAGCCTCAGCACGGGCCGTCCGCGATCGGTCACGACGATCGTCGCACCGGCCCGGACCCGCGCGACCGCCTTCGACGGGTTCTGGTTCAGTTCACGCAGTCCCATGGTCTCCATACCTGCCAATGTAACTACATCATGTAGGTACATCAAGGCCGGGCGGTGGCGCAAATCCCGAGTCCAGGACCTTGTTCCCTGGCCTCAGGGCGGCCACTCTGCTCGCGGACGGCCGTTCGGGGTGCGAAGGTATGGTCGATATGACCACCTTCCGAGACGACGGGACGGAGACACCCACGTGGCGCGCAGCGTGTACGTGACCGGCATCGACCGGGGGGACGGCCGGCAGGCGGTCGAACTCGGGGTCATGGAACTGCTCACCCGCCAGGTGGACCGGGTCGGGGTGTTCCGCCCGCTGGTGCACGCCTCCGCGCCCGGCCGGCCGGGCTCGGACCACGTGGTCGAGCTGCTGCGCGGCCGCTACCGGATCGACCTGCCGGGCACCGAACTGTACGGCCTCACCTACGAGGAGGCCGCCGCGCTCCAGGCCGCCCAGGGGCAGGACGAGCTGGTCTCCGTCCTGGTCGACCGCTTCCACGCACTGGAGCGGCGCTGCCAGGCGGTGCTGGTGCTCGGCACCGACTTCGCCGACACCAGCATCCCGGACGAGCTGGCCTTCAACGCCCGCCTGGCCAACGAGTTCGGCGCCGCCGTGCTGCCGGTGGTCGGCGGGCACGGCGCGGACGCCGACACGGTGATCGCCGAGGTGCTGGGCGCCCACCGGGCGTACACCGACCTCGGCTGCGAGACCCTGGCGATGGTCGCCAACCGGGTCGCCCCGGGCGCCCGGCAGCGGATCCGGCACACCCTGACCGAGAAGCTGCCGATCCCCGCCTACGTCATCCCGGAGGAGCCGGCGCTGGCCGCGCCCACCGTCGCGCAGCTGGTCGAGGCGACCGGCGCCGAGGTGCTGATCGGGGACGCCACCGGCCTCGCCCGGGACGTGCGCGGCTACGTCTTCGGCGGCGCCATGCTGCCCACCTTCCTGGACGCGCTGACCGAGGGCGCCCTGGTGGTCACCCCCGGGGACCGGGCCGACCTGGTGATCGGCTCGCTGGCCGCGCACGCCGCCGGCGCCCCGCCGATCGCCGGCGTGCTGCTGACGCTCGGCCAGCACCCCGGCCCCAACGTGATGGCACTGGCCGCCCGCCTCGCCCCCGGCACCCCGGTCGCGGTCGTCCCCGAGGGCAGCTGGCCGACCGCCGCCCATCTGACCCACCTGGAGGGCAAGCTCACCGCGGCCAGCCCCCGGAAGGCCGAGATCGCCCTCGGCCTGTTCGAACTGCACGTCGACACCGCCGAGTTGACCAACCGGATCGAGGTCGGACGGTCCGATCGGGTCACCCCGATGATGTTCGAGCACGAGCTGCTGGAACGCGCCCGGGGCGCCCGCCGGCACGTCGTGCTGCCGGAGGGCGCCGAGGAGCGGGTGCTGCGCGCCGCCGAGATCCTGCTGCGCCGCAACATCTGCGACCTCACCCTGCTCGGCGACGTGGACGCCGTCCGCCGCAAGGCCGCGAGCCTGAGCATCGCCCTCCCCGACGTGGACCCGGCCGCCGACCGCGCCCAGGTGCGGATCGTCGACCCGGCCACCAGCCCGCTGCGCCGCCAGTTCGCCGAGCTGTACGCCGCGTTGCGCGCCCACAAGGGCATGACCGTCGAGCTGGCCCTGGACGTGGTCACCGACGTCTCGTACTTCGGCACCCTGATGGTCCAGGAGGGCATCGCCGACGGCATGGTCTCCGGCGCGGTGCACTCCACCGCCGCCACCATCCGACCCGCCTTCGAGGTGATCAAGACCTCGCCGGGCGCCTCGATCGTCTCCTCGGTCTTCTTCATGTGCCTGGCCGACAAGGTGCTGGTGTACGGCGACTGCGCGGTCAACCCCGACCCGGACGCCCAGCAGCTGGCCGACATCGCCATCCAGTCGGCCGCCACCGCCGCCCAGTTCGGGGTGGAGCCGCGGGTCGCGATGCTCTCGTACTCGACGGGCACCTCCGGCTCCGGCGCGGACGTCGACAAGGTCCGCAAGGCCACCGAGCTGGTCCGCGAGCTGCGGCCGGACATCCTGGTCGAGGGCCCGATCCAGTACGACGCGGCGGTGGACGCCCACGTCGCGGCCACCAAGCTGCCGGGCTCCCCGGTCGCCGGGCGGGCCACCGTACTGATCTTCCCGGACCTCAACACCGGCAACAACACCTACAAGGCGGTCCAGCGCTCGGCCGGCGCGGTCGCGGTCGGCCCGGTGCTCCAGGGGCTGCGCAAGCCCGTCAACGACCTCTCCCGGGGGGCGCTGGTACAGGACATCGTCAACACCGTGGCGATCACCGCCATCCAGTCCCAGGACCGCAAGGAGCCGCAGGCATGAGTGAAGGCACGCGCGTTCTCGTCCTGAACGCCGGCTCCTCGTCGGTGAAGTACCGGCTGATCGACATGCTGGACGGGGCCAGGCTGGCCTCCGGGCTGGTCGAGCGGATCGGCGAGGCCCGCGGGCGGCTGGTGCACACCCCGCGCACCGGCGAGCCGCGCGAGACCGTCCAGGTCTTCCCGGACCACGCCGCCGCGCTCAAGGCCGTCGCCGAGGAGCTGTCCGCCGACGGCCTCGGGCTGGACTCCCCCGAGCTGGCCGCGATCGGCCACCGGGTGGTGCACGGCGGCCTGCGGTTCACCGAGCCGACGGTGATCACCGACGACGTGCTCAAGGAGATCCGCCGGCTGATCCCGGTCGCCCCGCTGCACAACCCGGCGAACATCACCGGCATCGAGGTGGCCCGCGCGCTGCGCCCCGACCTCCCCCAGGTGGCCGTCTTCGACACCGCCTTCCACGCCTCGATGCCCGAGTACTCGGCCCGGTACGCCATCGACAAGGCCGTCGCCGACCAGCACCGGGTGCGCCGCTACGGCTTCCACGGCACCTCGCACCAGTACGTCTCGCGGGCCACCGCCCGGCTGCTCGGCAAGGACCCGGCCGAGGTCAACGTGATCGTGCTGCACCTGGGCAACGGCGCCTCCGCCTCGGCGGTCGCCGGCGGCCGCTGCATGGACACCTCGATGGGCCTGACCCCGCTGGAGGGCCTGGTCATGGGCACCCGTTCGGGCGACATCGACGCCGGCGTGGTGTTCCACCTGCACCGGGTCGGCGGGCTGTCCGTGGACGAGATCGACGACCTGCTCAACCGCCGCAGCGGCCTGCGCGGGCTGTGCGGCGAGAACGACATGCGCGAGATCATGCACCGGGCCGGAATCGAGGGGGCGGCGCAGAGCGCCTCGGACGAGGGTGGTGGTGGGCGACGGGAAGGCGACGCGGACGCGAAGCTGGCGTTCGACTCGTACATCCACCGGCTGCGCAAGTACATCGGCGGCTACTACGCGGTGCTGGGCCGGGTGGACGCGATCGCGTTCACCGCGGGCGTCGGGGAGAACGCGGCACCGGTGCGCGCGGCGGCCACCGCGGGGCTGGAGGAACTGGGCATCGCCGTCGACCCGGAGCTGAACTCGGTGCGGTCGGGCGAGGCCCGGATCATCTCCCCCGCGTACGCCCGGGTGGCGGTCGCCGTGGTGCCCACCGACGAGGAGCTGGAGATCGCCCGACAGGCCTTCGCACTGGTGCACCGGGAACGCCGGGAGTCCGAGGACTGACACGGAACCGTCTCACTCCTCGGAAGCTTTCGTCGGCGATTCCTCCCGGTGCATACCGAATGCACCTATAACACGAACGGATAGACTGATCCATATGCGCCGAGCGAAAATTGTCTGCACCCTGGGTCCGGCGACGGACTCCTACGAACAGCTGAAGGCCATCGTCGAGGCGGGCATGAACGTCGCCCGACTGAACATGAGCCACGGCAACCACGCGGACCACGAGGAGCGGTACCGCAAGGTCCGCCAGGTCTCGGAGGACACCGGCAAGGCCATCGGCGTCCTTGCCGACCTCCAGGGTCCGAAGATCCGTCTGGCGACCTTCGCCAACGGCCCGGTGACCGTCGACAACGGCGACGAGTTCACCATCACCACCGAGGACGTCCCCGGTGACCAGCACATCTGCGGCACCACCTACAAGGGCCTGCCCGGCGACGTGAAGCCCGGCGACCCGATCCTGATCAACGACGGCGTCATCGCCCTGGAGGTCGTCAGCGTCGACGGCCCGCGGGTGAGGACCGTGGTGGTCGAGGGCGGCGTGCTCTCGAACAACAAGGGCATCAACCTGCCCGGCGCGGCCGTGAACGTGCCCGCCCTGTCCGAGAAGGACAAGGACGACCTGCGCTTCGCGCTGCGCCTGGGCGTCGACATGATCGCCCTGTCCTTCGTCCGCAACGCGGACGACATCAAGGACGTCCACGAGGTCATGGACGAGGTCGGCATCCGGGTGCCGGTCATCGCCAAGATCGAGAAGCCGCAGGCCGTCGAGGCCATGGAGGAGATCGTCCTCGCCTTCGACGCCATCATGGTCGCCCGCGGCGACCTCGCCGTGGAGTACCCCCTGGAGCGGGTGCCGCTGGTCCAGAAGCAGCTGATCACGCTGGCCCGCCGAAACGCCAAGCCGGTCATCGTCGCCACCCAGATGATGGAGTCGATGATCCACGCCTCGCGCCCGACCCGCGCCGAGGTCTCCGACGTCGCCAACGCCATCCTGGACGGTGCCGACGCGGTCATGCTGTCCGCCGAGTCCAGCGTCGGCAAGTACCCGGTCGAGACCGTCCGCACCATGAGCCGGATCTGCGAGAAGGCCGAGGAGGAGCTGGTCTCCCAGGGCCTGCAGCCGCTCAACCCGGGCCGCAAGCCGCGCACCCAGGGCGGCTCGGTCGCCCGCGCCGCGTGCGAGCTGGGCGACTTCCTGGACGGCAAGGCGCTGGTCGCCTTCACCAAGTCGGGTGACACCGCCCGCCGGCTGTCCCGCTACCGCTCGCCGATCCCGGTGATCGCCTTCACCCCGGACACCGCCACCCGCAACCAGCTCTCGCTGAGCTGGGGCGTCGAGGCGTACGTGACCGAGCAGGTGGCCACCACGGACGCGATGGTCGCGCAGGTCGACCGGGAGCTGCTGAAGCTGGGCCGGCTCGGCGAGGGCGACACCGTCATCGTCACCGCCGGTGTCCCGGTCGGCGTCCCCGGCACCACCAACATGGTGCAGGTGCACCACCTGGGCACCCCGGGCGAGTGAGCACCCGTCACGTCCGAACGCCCGTGGGGCGGTCCTCCTCCGGGAGGGCCGCCCCGCGGGCGTGACGGCGCGGGCTGCTTGTCGCCGCTCCTACTTGTCGCTGTAGGGGGCGTTGTCGTTGAACATGTGCATCCCGGGGATGCGCAGGGTGCCGCCGAACTGACCGGCCTGCTTGGCGGTGACGCCGGTCAGCTCCAGGTCCAGCGGGATCGGGATGGCGCCGATCAGGTCGTACAGCCAGCGCGGCAGGGTGTCCGGGGTGAGGGTGATCTCGCCCAGGTCGATCAGGACCGGCAGGCCGAGCACCTTGGAGAGGTGCCCCGACAGCCGCTCCACGTACATGGTGACCGGGCCCTGGCGCATGGTCGAGGTGGAACCCGGGGCGCCCTGGACGTGGAAGGTCACGCCGTTGCCCTCCAGGGTGGACATGTCGAGGTTGTCGATGTCCACGCTGTCGACCACGAACTTCAGGACGCGCTTGCTGCCGGTCGGGGTCTTCACGTCGTAGACGCCGTGGAAGGCCGCGCCGTGCAGGGCGAGCCGGCTGGTCTTCAGGGTCCAGTTCTGCTCCGGGACGACGTGCCCGGGGGCGGGCGCGCCGGCGGTCAGGCCGCGGGCGTCCACATCGCAGTTGGGGTTCTCGGTGGGCGTCGCGGACGGGGTGCCGGAGGCGCCCGCGGAGGGCGTCGCCGAGGCGTCCGCGGAGGGCGCCGGCTTCGTGCTCGCCTTGCCGCCCGGGGTGGCGGTGGGCGTGGCGGTGGGCGACGGTTCGTCGGCGGCGGGCTGGGTCGCGGGCGGCGCGTCCTGCCGGGCGGCGGCGGCCGGGGCCTGCGGCTGGGCGGGCTGCGCCGGAGCGTCCGTGTGCGGGGCGGGGGCGGCCGGGCTGCCGGGTGCCGAGGGGGTGGTGATCGGGGCGCCGGTCGGGCTCGGGCTCGGCGAACCGTTCGGGTTCAACAGCCGGTTGACGCCGCCGACGAGGTCGTCGACCAGCCCGGCCGGGGCCGCCGTACCGGTGCCGCTGCCGGTGTTCTGGTGGACCGCGGCCGGCGCACCCGCGC
>NZ_JBHVFE010000149.1:0-18598 GCF_042801945.1 Kitasatospora sp. NPDC057542 | reverse complement strand
GGTCCAGGACTTCCGCGGCCGCCCTCCGGTGTTCCGGGGGGTACCCGGTCAGGCGGTGGAGGAGCGGTACTTGCGCACCGCCAGCCACGAGAACACCGCGGTGATCACCACCGACCACATCACCGACACCAGCGCCGCGTGCTCCATCGGCCAGGCACTGTCCACCGGCCCGACCTGGTTGCCGAACAGCACCCGGCAGGCCTGCACGGTGGCGCTGAACGGATTCCAGTACGCGACCTGCTGGAGCCACTCCGGCATCGAGGAGACCGGTACGAAGGCGTTGGAGACGAAGGTCAGCGGGAACAGCCAGATCAGACCGGCCGAGGTGGCCGCCTCGGGGCTGCGCACCGACAGGCCGATCAGCGCTCCGATCCAGGAGAAGGCGTAGCCCAGCAGGAGCAGCAGTGCGAAGGCGCCGAGCGCGTTGAGCACGCCGTCGTGGATCCGCCAGCCGACCAGCAGTGCGACCAGCGCCAGCACGACCAGGATGAACGCGGTCTGGCACAGGTCCGCGAGGGTGCGGCCGACGAGCACCGCCGAACGGGCCATCGGCAGCGAGCGGAACCGGTCCACCAGCCCCTTGCTCATGTCCTCCGCGATGCCCGCCGAGGCACCGGCGACGGCGAAGGTGACGGTCTGCGCGAAGATGCCGGCCATCAGGAACTGGATGTACGTGTCCGAGCTGGAGTCCGTGCCGGGGATCCTGATCGCCCCGCCCATCACGTACGAGAACAGCAGCACGAACATGACCGGCTGCATCAGTCCGAAGACCACGATCTCCGGGATGCGGGTCATCCGGCGCAGGTTGCGCTTGGCAACCACCCAGGAGTCGTGCAGGGAGGCGGCGATCCCCCGGCGCTGCCTGGGTACCGCCCCGCCGATGGCGTGCTCGGTGGCGGTGCTCATCTCAGCTCTCCTTCCCGGCCGCGACGGCCTGCCTGTCCGGACCCGGGCCGTCCGTGCCGCCCGCGCCCCCCTTGTCCTTGTCCTTGCCCTTGCCCCGGCCGCGCGCCCCCGGGGCGGCGCCGTCCTCCTCCTGCTGCTCCTCGGCGACGCGGCCGGTGAGGGTGAGGAAGACGTCGTCCAGGGTCGGGCGGCGCAGCCCGATGTCGTCCATCTCGATCCCGCGGGCGTCCAGTTCGCGGATCGCGTCGGCGAGCACCCGGGCGCCGCCGCTGACCGGCACGGTGATCCGGCGGGTGTTCTTCTCCACCGTCGGTTCGTTCAGCGCGTAGCCGGACAGCGCGGCGACCGCGTCGCCGATCAGGCCGCGCTCGTGCACCACGACCTCGATCCGCTCGCCGCCGATCTGCGCCTTGAGCTGGTCGGCGGTGCCGCGGGCGATCACCCGGCCGTGGTCGACCACCGCGATGTCGTGGGCGAGCCGGTCGGCCTCCTCCAGGTACTGGGTGGTGAGCAGCAGCGTGGTGCCCTGCTCGACCAGCGTCTCGATGACCTCCCAGAGCGCGAGCCGGTTGCGCGGGTCGAGGCCGGTGGTCGGCTCGTCCAGGAACATCACCGGCGGCCGGACGACCAGCGCGGCGGCGAGGTCCAGGCGCCGGCGCATGCCGCCGGAGTAGGTCTTGGCGGTGCGGTCCTTGGCCTCGGTGAGGTTGAACCACTCCAGCAGCTCCAGCGCGCGGGCCTTCGCCGCGCGGTTGCTCATCTGGTAGAGCTCGCCGACCATGGTGAGGTTCTCGAAGCCGGTCAGGTACTCGTCGACCGCCGCGTACTGACCGGACAGGCCGATCAGGCTGCGGACCTTGTTCGGGTGCTTGAGCACGTCGACCCCGGCGACCACGGCGCGGCCGGAGTCGGGTCGCAGCAGGGTGGTGAGCACCCGAACGGTGGTGGTCTTCCCGGCGCCGTTGGGGCCGAGCAGCCCGAGCACCGTGCCCTCCGGGACGTCGAGACTGACACCGTCCAGAGCTCGTACGTCGCCGAAGGTCTTCACCAGGTTCTCGGCTTGGATGGCTGGCGCCATGGCCTTGCCTCATCTCCTCGAACGTATGGGGCGATCCGTCCCACTCCGCCCTGTTTTCGGGCACGCGAGTGACTCGCTTCTCGACGCGTGGGAACACGAACGCGATGTATCGCGAGTCTCGCAGTACGCGATATATCGCGTCAAGGGACGGGGGTCAGCCGGAAACCACGTAGCCCGCGTCCCGCAACTCCCCGACCACCAGCGCGCAGTGCTCCGGCCCCTTGGTCTCCAGGTGCAGGTCCACCTCGACCTCGGTCAGCCCCAGCCGCGGGTCGATCCGCACGTGCGCCACGTCCAGCACGTTGGCGTCCACCCTGGTCAGCACGCCCAGCAGGTCCGCCAGCGCACCCGGCTTGTCCGCCAGCCGCACCCGCAGCGACAGGTAGCGCCCGGCCGCCGCCAGCCCGTGCCGCAGCACCCGCTGCATCAGCTGCGGGTCGATGTTGCCGCCGGACAGCACCGCCACCACCGGGCCCTCGAAGGAGTCCGGCTGTTCCAGCAGCGCCGCGATCGGGGCCGCCCCGGCCGGCTCGACCACCAGCTTCAGCCGCTCCAGCCCCAGCAGCAGCGCCCGCGACAGCGCATCCTCGGAGACCGTGCGGATGCCGTCCGCCAGCACGTTGACCACCTCGAACGGAATGTCGCCGGGGCGCCCGACCATGATCCCGTCCGCCATGGTGGCGAAGCGCTCCAGCGACACCGGCCGCCCGGCCGCCAGCGAGGGCGGGTACGCGGCCGCGCCGGCCGCCTGCACCCCGATCACCCGCACGTCCGGCCGCAGCGGCTTGACCGCCGCCGCGATCCCGGCCAGCAGCCCGCCGCCGCCCACCGCGACCAGGATGGTCCGCACCTCGGGGCACTGCTCCAGGATCTCCAGCCCGACGGTCGCCTGACCGATGACCACGTCCCAGTGGTCGAAGGGGTGGATGAACACCGCGCCGGTCGCCTCCGCGTACCGCTGAGCGGCCTGGAGCGCCTCGTCCACGGTGGCGCCGTGCAGCCGCACCTCGGCGCCGTACTCACGGGTGGCCGCGACCTTCGGCAGCGGCGCCGAGACCGGCATGAACACCGTGGAGTGCACACCCAGCAGCGCGGCCGCCAGCGCCACTCCCTGGGCGTGGTTCCCGGCGCTCGCCGCCACCACCCCGCCGGCCCGCTGCACCGGGGAGAGTCCCGCGATCCGCACGTACGCCCCGCGCAGCTTGAAGGACCCGGTGCGCTGGAGGTTCTCGCACTTCAGGTGGACCGGCGTGCCGATCAGCCCGGAGAGGTGCCGGCTGCCCTCCATCGGGGTCACCCGGGCGACCCCGGCGAGTATCTTCTGGGCGCCGCGGACGTCGTCGAGGGTGATCGGCCAGTTATGCATGGCGTCAGACTACGGGCGCGGGCGGCGGCAATCCGGGATGCCGGGCCTGTTCCCGGGCCCGCCCGGCCCGCGTACGCTGCTGCTTCTGAGCCTCCCTCACCGCACGACGATCGTGAGCCGCGATGACGACGACCTCGCCCCAGGCCACCGACCGCACCGACCCCGTGCACACCCAACTCCAGTACCAGCTAGCGGTGTTCGCACGCCGCATGGAGCAGGTCCGAACCTCCGGCGGCGGGGTCGGGGCGCTGGACCGGGCCGCCTACCTGCTGCTCGACCGGCTGGAGCGGCACGGACCGGCCAACGTCAAGGCGCTGGCCGAGGCGCTGGGCGTGGACTCCTCCACGGTGACCCGCCAGGTCGCCCCGCTGGTCGCGGCCGGGCTGGTCGGCCGGGTGCAGGACCCGGCCGACCGCCGCGCCGTACGGCTCGCGCTGACCTCGCACGGCGCCGGCCGGCTCAGCGAAGTCCGGGACGGCCGGGCCGAGTTGACCCGCCGCCTGGTGGCCGGCTGGCCGCCGGAGGAGCAGCGCGTGTTCTGCGCCCTGCTGGCCCGTTTCAACCACGCGATGGAGTCGTACACGGCGGACCAGCAGGGGCAGTGAGGGGCCGCGGGGCCCCCGACGGCCTCAGCCCAGCGACTGCTTGAGGTCGGCCAGCAGGTCGTCGATCGACTCGATGCCGACCGAGACGCGCACCAGGTCCGACGGCACCTCCAGCGGCGAGCCGGCCGCCGAGGCGTGGGTCATCCGGCCCGGGTGCTCGATCAGCGACTCGACACCGCCGAGCGACTCGCCGAGGGTGAACAGCTGCGCGCGGTTGCAGACCTCGACGGCAGCCTCCTCGCCGCCGGCGACCCGGAACGAGACCATGCCGCCGAAGGCCTTCATCTGCTTGGCCGCGATGTCGTGGCCGGGGTGCTCGGGCAGGCCCGGGTAGAGCACCTGGCTGACCTTCGGGTGGCTCGCCAGCAGCTCGGCGACCTTCTCCGCGTTGGCGCTGTGCCGGTCCATCCGGACACCCAGCGTCTTGATGCCGCGCAGCACCAGCCAGGCGTCGAACGGGCCGGAGACGGCGCCCATCGCGTTCTGGTGGTACGCGACCTCCTCGCCGAGGCCCGCGTCGGCCAGCACCAGCGCACCGCCGACCACGTCCGAGTGGCCGCCCATGTACTTGGTGGTGGAGTGCACGACCGCGTCCGCGCCGAGCGAGATCGGCTGCTGGAGGTACGGGCTGGCGAAGGTGTTGTCGACCACCAGCAGCGCGCCGGCGCCGTGCGCGAGCTCGGCCAGCGCGGCCAGGTCGGTGATGCCCAGCAGCGGGTTGGACGGCGTCTCCACCCACACCGCACGGGTGTTGGGGCGCAGCGCCTCGCGGACGGTGGCCAGGTCCTGGGTGTTGGCGACGGAGAACTCGACGCCCCAGCGGGTCAGCACCTTGGCGAACAGCCGGAAGGTGCCGCCGTAGGCGTCGTTGGGGATCACGATGTGGTCACCCGGCTTGAGGATGGTGCGCAGCAGGGTGTCCTCGGCGGCCAGGCCGGAGGCGAAGGCGAGGCCGCGGGCGCCGCCCTCCAGCGCCGCGAGGCACTCCTCCAGCGCGGTGCGGGTCGGGTTGGCGCTGCGGCTGTACTCGTAGCCGCCCCGCAGGCCCCCCACCCCGTCCTGCTTGTAGGTGGACACCTGGTAGATCGGCGTGACGACGGCCCCGGTCTGGGGGTCTGCTTCCTGACCCGCGTGGATGGCGAGGGTCTCGAAGCCCTGAGGAAGCTGGTGCTGGGTCATGGGTCCGAGCCTAGTGTGCGAATGCCGTCAAGCCCGCACGAACCGGAAACCGGTACGAACCCGCAGGTGGGAGCGGGGGTGCGGCGGGCCGAAACCTCGGTGCGCCGAGCCCCTGGCGACCGCTACGATCTCCACCCGTCGTACACATGTTCACCATGCAACAGTCGCGCGCCGCCCTGCCGTCGCGCCCCCGGGGAGGATCACCGCATGGGCGCGCCCCAGCGTTCCACCGGCATGAGCACATCCATCCGAGCCGTCACGGCCGTGGCCCTGCTCGTCGGCTTCTACCTGCTCGCCGCCGGCATCGTCGTGGGCCTGCTCGCCCTCGACATCGCCCTGTACCAGGCGTCGGACCACATGCGCCCGGGTCTGTTCAAGATCTGGGCGCTGACCGCCGTCATCGCCTACCCGGTGGTCCGGGTGGTGTTCCTGACCCGCCGCCGCAAGGACGACGGCGAGGTGCCCGGCGTGCTCCTCACCCGCGAGCAGCAGCCCGCCCTCTGGGCCGTGGTCGACCGGATCTCCGAACGGACCGGCGTCCGCGGACCGGCCGAGATCCGGCTCGTGCCCGAGGTCAACGCGGGCGTGTACGAGGAGGCCAGGATGCTCGGCCTGGTCCCCGGCAAGCGGCACCTGGTCATCGGCGCCCCGCTGCTGATCGGCCTCACCGAGGGCGAGCTGGAGTCCGTGCTGGCCCACGAGTTCGGCCACTACAGCAACCGGGACGTCCGGCTGGCCGCCGTCACGGTGGCCGGCCGCCGCGCCGTCCTGCACACCATCGGGGGGCTCCACCAGCGCGCCGACCAGCACCAGGCCACGGAGGCCGCCAAGCTGGCCGCCAAGGCCGAGAAGCGGCTGGCCAAGGGTCGCAAGCCGTCCGGCGAGCAGGCCTCCGGCGGCGTCGACCGGGTGCTCGCCAAGCTCTTCACCCTCTACGCCAAGCTCTACTTCCGGGTCTCCGAGGCGGTCGGCCGCCGCCAGGAGTACGCGGCCGACCGGGTCGCCGCCCAGATCGCCGGCCGGGACGCCACCGCCGCGGCGCTCCGCAAGATTCCGGTGCTGGACTCCGCGCAGGACTTCTACCTTGGCCGCTACGCCACCCTCGGCTGGGACGCGGGCCTGCTCCCGCCGCCCGGCCAGGTCTACGGCGGCCTGGCCCACCTGCTGACCGACCCGAAGCGCCGGCAGGAACTCGCCGAGTACGCGCTCGAACTGCCCGAGGAGCAGCCCGACCCGTACGACTCGCACCCGCCGATCGACCGCCGGGTCGCCGCGATCGAGGCGCTGCCCGACGACGGACGCGGCCCCGGTGCCGCCGGCCCGGCCCTCGCCCTGCTGCACGACGCCGAGCGGGTGCTGACCGAGCTGGAGGTCGTCTCCCTGATCCCCGAGGCGGCCGGCAAGCAGCGGGTCGAATGGCCCGAGCTGGTCCGCGGGGCGATGCTGTCGCACGCCCGCGAGGCGGCCGCCCCGGCGTACCGGGCGCTGACCGAACTGGGCCTGCGGCCCACCGTCCACGGCCTGCTCGACGCCGTCGACGCCGGCCGGGCCTGGGAGTTCACCGACCGGCTGCCGAAGAGCGAGGAGGCCGCCGCGGCCACCGGCCGGGCCGCCCGCGAGTTCGCCCGCCCGGTGCTGCGCGAGGAACTGGCGCACGCCACCGTCGTCACGCTGGCCGACGCCGGCCTGGCCCGCTGGGAGCTCTCCTGGTCCGGACCGGCCGAGCTCCACCTGCCGGACGCCTTCGAGGACGGCTTCGGGGCGGCCCTCGACGCCGCCTGCGCGGACACCGCGGACACCGCGCCACTGCGCGCGCTGCTCGCCGGGGCCGGCCTCCCGGCCGCCTGACCACCTGACCACCTGACCACCTGACCCCGTCCACGCGCGGAAGGAGCTCCCTTGATCGGCATCATCGTGCTCGTCGTCGTCGGCCTCGCCCTGCTGTTCCCGGTCGTCATGACCCGGCTGGCCAAGCGCAAGCTGGCGCAGCTGGAACGGGCCAAGGCGACCATCGCCCGCCACGAGGCGCGGCTCGCCGAGGAGAGGCGGGCGGCGAACACCATCACCCCGGCCGACCACGGGCTGCTCCTCGGCAAGGATCTGGTCCTGGACGGCGAGCCCGAACCCGACGAGGCGGCCGCGCTCACCGCCGCGAAGTCGGGCGACTGGCGGCCGGCCGCCGCGTACCTGGCCGTGGACGCCGTCCCCGACGTCCGCTGGCGGCGGCAGCGCGCGCTGGCCGAGCTGGCGGCCGAGGACGACACCTGGCTGCGTGCCTGGCGGGCGGAGCGGCCGGACGACCCGACCGCCGCGCTGGTGCACCTGGACGCCCTGGTCTTCCTGGCCTGGAAGATCCGCACCGGCGCGGCGGCCAGCCAGGTCAGCCGCGAGCAGGCCGAGGGCTTCCACCGGGTCCTGCGGGAGGCCGAGGAGTTCGCCGCGGAGGCGGTCGCGCTTGCCCCCGACGACGACCCCAACCCGTGGGTCGCCCAGATCTCCATCGCCATGGGCCTCGGCTGGTCCAACGACCGCTTCCGGCAGCTCTGGGCCGAGGTCACGAAGCGCGATCCGCACCACTGGGCGGCGCACAACCGGGCGCTGCAGTACTGGTGCGACAAGTGGCGCGGCAGCCACGAGCTGATGCACGGGTTCATCGACAGGGCGATCGCCGCCGCTCCGGCCGGCAGCCTGCTCGCGCCGATGAAGCTGGAGGCGTACTACGAGCGGTTCGTCCGGGACGGGGAGGCACTCATCGCCTGGGAGCGCCCGGAGGTCGGCGCCGCCCTGGACAAGGCGCTCGCCGACCTCGCGGCCGCCGATCCGGACCACCCGCGCATCCGGTACGCCCGGGGCTGGCTTGCCTTCGCACTGACCCGGGCCGATCGGTTCACCGAGGCGCTGGCGCAGTACCAGGCACTGGGCGAGTACATCCCGCAGCCGTTCACCAGCCGCCAGGACCCCCGGCAGTTCTTCATCGACCTGCGGATCCAGGCTGTCAAGGGCGCCGTCGCGGCGAAGGAGTCCGCGCAACAGCAGGCCTGACCGCCCCGCGCACGGCCCGCGGCCGCTCCCGGAATCCGGGAGCGGCCGTTCGCGTTGGAGACTGCGCCAGGATTCCCGACCCGCTGGAGCAGGCCGTGCTGTTCAACCGCCACAAGACCTCGCTCGTCCCCGCCGACCAGGCGCTGCCCGGTCGACCGAGCCCGGCCTTCACCCTGACCGAGCCGCACACCGTGCTCGGGCACCCGCTGACCGGTCCGTACCCGCAGGGCCTGGAGGTGGCCGACTTCGGACTGGGCTGCTTCTGGGGCGCCGAGCGCACCTTCTGGCGGCTGCCCGGCGTCTGGACGACGCTGGTCGGCTACCAGGGCGGCCACACCCCCAACCCGACGTACGAGGAGGTGTGCAGCGGGCTGACCGGGCACACCGAGGCGGTCCGGGTGGTGTACGACCCGGCGGTGATCTCCTACGAGCGCCTGCTGAAGACCTTCTGGGAGGCGCACGACCCGACCCAGGGCAACCGCCAGGGCAACGACGTGGGCACCCAGTACCGCTCCGCCGTCTACACCCACTCCCCCGCCCAGGCCGAGGCCGCGGCGGCCACCCGGGACGCGTTCCAGCCGTCCCTGACCGCGCTCGGTTACGGCCCGATCACCACCGAGATCGCCCCGGCGGGCCCGTTCTTCCCGGCCGAGCCGTACCACCAGCAGTACCTGTCGGAGGCCAAGAACCCCAACGGGTACTGCGGTCTCGGCGGCACCGGCGCCTCCTGCCCGATCGGCGTGGCCCGCACCGAGGGCTGACCTCCCTCCACGTGAAGCCGATCGCCAGGACCGACAGCTGCCAGGGCGCCCACGCCGGGTACGTGGTCTCCGCCCGGACACGACGCCTGGGCGCTGGGCCCGGAGCCCTGTGCGATCGTCGAGTGGCAGGGCTTCGCGGACTACGCGAGGCGGTGAGCCGGGCGGCTCAGAGTACGGCGGGCGGCTGCTCCTTGAGGCCGTTCGCCGTGTGGCCGGCGCTACCGGCCAGCAGCCTGCCGTCGGCGTCGTAGGCCCCGACGGCGGGAACCATGGCACCTGGCTGGGGGTCGCCGGGCGGCAGGGCCGCGTAGTAGCCGACCCAGCGCTCCATGCCCGGCGTGGTGAGCAGGGTGGCGAGGGTGGGCCTGCCACCCACGAAGACCACGATCCGGGCCGGGGTCGGGCCCACGTAGTAGCTGTACGCGATGACGCTGTCCGACGTGTCGTTGAACTGCATGGCGATGCCGGGCCGGTCGTGCGGCACGTCGGGGGCGGCGGGAACGTTGGTGCACGCCTTGCCCGAGTAGGCGCCGGTCGTCGGGTCGATGGTGTCCTGGCAGCTCTCGGTCGGGGTCACCGACACCCGGATCTTGGGGGCCAGCTCGACCTTCTCCCCGGCGGCGACCCGCTTCACCGGCGAGAGCGGCAACGGGGCCGGGGTCGGAAACCGGTCGGTGGGGTAGACGGGGGTGGCGGTCGGGGTGAGGGGCGCCGACCCTGCCGTCAGCGCTCCGGCCGAGGGGGTCATCGCCGCCCCCGCCTCGCCCGCGACCTGCCCGACGCGCCGGGCGTTGCCGGCCGTCACCGCCGTCGCCCCGCAGACCAGGGCCACCGCGACCACGACCGCCCCGGTCCCCGCTCTGCGCCTGGCCCGGCGGCGCCGGGCGGCGGCGATGATCGGCACCGGGTCCGGCCCGCTCGCATACGGGTCCTCGTCCTTGAGCAGCCGGCCCAGCCGGTTCTCGAAGCTCATACCGTCACCTCGATGTGCGTCGTGGAACCCGCCACCCCGCCGGAGCGGTCGGCGAGTTGGGGCAGTGCGCGCAGCTTCGACATCGCCCGGTGCAACGTGCTCTTCACCGTGCCCTGGGCGATGCCCAGTTCGGCCGCGACGGCGGCCTCGGTGAGGTCCCCGTAGTACCGCAGCACGACGACCGTCCGCTCCCGGCGGGTGAGGGTGCCCAGCGCCTGGTGCAGCAGGGCCCGTTCGGCCTGCCGTTCGGCGAGGTCCTCGGCGAGCGGCCGGTCGGGGGTGTGCTCGGTGGGCAGCTCGTGGTTGCGCAGCCGGCGCCACCAGTCGCGGTGCTGGTTGACCACGATCCGGCGGACGTACGCACTCGGGTCGTCCCCGGTGATCCGGTGCCAGTTCAGGTAGGCCCGCTCCAGCGCGGACTGCACGATGTCCTTCGCCCGGTCCGGGTCGCCGGTCAGCAGCTCGGCCAGCCTCAGCAGTTGGCGACCGCTCCCGGCGACGAACGCGCTGAACTCGGCGTCCTGGCGCTGTCTCTGCTCGCGTTTCACACCCGTCCTACTCCTCGGGCGGACCGCGAGGTTCGGTCCGCCCGGAAAGTTTCTCCGACTGGGGTGCGGAGCCGGGTCAGACGGCGCTGCCGGCCTTCCAGGCGGCCCAGCCCATGTTCCAGCCGTTCAGGCCGTTGTCCGGGGCCACCGTCTTGTCACCGGAGTTCACGACCTCGACCACGTCGCCGACCATCGAGGACTTGTAGAACTTGTAGCCGTCCGTACCGCTGTCCTGGGCGCCCTGGGCGTCCCGGAGACCGATGCAGCCGTGGCTGGTGTTCTGGCCGCCGAAGATCGACGGCGAGGACCAGTAGTTGCCGTGGATGAAGGTGCCCGAGGTGCTGAGGCGCTGGGCGTGCGGCACGTCCGCGATGTCGTACTCGCTGCCCAGGTTGACGGTCTGCGAGTTCATCCGGGTCTGGGCGTACTGCTCGGAGATCACCATCTTGCCGCCCCAGGTGGTGTGCTCGGGCGAGCCGCCGGAGATCTTGTAGACCGCGCTGACCTGGCCGTCGGTGGTGACGGTGAGCTTCTTGGTTGCGAGGTCGGCGACGCTGGTCTGGGCGCGGCCGATGGTGAAGCTGACGTCCTTGGACTGGGTGCCGTACACGCCCTTGGCGCCCTCGACGTCCTTGAGCCGGAGCTTGAGGGTGACCTTGGTGCCCTTGGCCCAGTACTCCTGGGGCCGGAAGTCGAGACGGGTGCTGGAGAACCAGTGGCCGACGATCTCGACGCCCGGCTCGGCTATCACCGTGATCGCCTGCTGGACGCTCTTGCGGTCGGTGATCGGCTTGCTGAAGTTGATCGAGACCGGCATGCCGACGCCGACCGTCGAGCCGTCCTCGGGGGTGAAGTACCCGACGAAGGTGTTGGCCGGGGTCGCCGTGGTGAAGACGGCGTTGGAGTCCGCCTCCAGCTTGTCCTTGTCGAGGGCGGTGGCGGCGACGGTGTACTTGGTACCGCTGGCGGGGGCGGCGGCCGAGGTCCAGCCGGTGCCGTCGGCGGAGAGCTGGCCGGCCAGCTCCTTGCCGGTGGTGTCGGTGACCTTGACGCTGCTCAGGGTGCCGTTGGCGACGGTGACCTTGACCGGCTCGCTGAAGCTCGCCGAGGCGGTGCCGTCGGCCGGGACGACCGTGATGACCGCGGCCGAGGTCTTCGGGGCGCTGCTGCTCGCACCGCCGGAGCCCGGGGTGCCGCTCGCGCCGCCGGCGCCGCTGCCACCGGTGTCACTGCTGCTGGCGCTGCTGTTGTCGTTGCAGGCCGCCAGCAGCAGGACGGGCGCTCCGATCAGTCCCGCGAGGACTCCGCGCCGGCTCCAGTTGCTTCCGGCCGCCCGCCCCTGACCGTCCCGTGCCGTCACGTCGCGTCTCCCTGTAGATCATCCCGGGCATTACGGATACAGAAACGCAATCCGCCCGTTCACGGTTCCATCACCGAAGGGTAAGCGATCGTATGAGATGACCCAACTTCCCGATGAACAGGGACAAAACGCCCGGCCCGCAGGGCGGACCGGGCGTTCACGGGCGGTGACGGCGGACGCCGTCACCCGGTGGTTCCGTCCTACTCGGCGGAGTCTTCCACCCGGTACTCGTCCCACTCCTCGTCGTCCGGGTCGAACTCGGTCTGCGCCGACTCCCAGGTCGCCGAGGCGAGCTCCACCCCGGGCACCTCGCCGAGCAGCGCGACGGGGTCGATGAAGTGGGCGAGCGAACCCGACGGGTCCACCTCGATGGCCTCGACGGACTGGGCGCGCTCCTCGTCGTCGAGGTACTCGTCCGCGGTGACGGCCTCCAGGGCGGCCGCCTTGAGCGCGCCCTCGTCGGTGATCTCCGCGATGAGCTCGATCTTGACCCGGACGTAGCGCGGGGCGTCCTGGTCGGTCGTTTCAGTGCTGGTCATGCGTGCGAGCGTACGGGACGGTCACGCCCGGCGTGGCGCACGGGCAGCCGCCCGGAGCACGCCCCCACGCGCCCGGCACGAACAAGCCCGGACGGCGCGAACGGAAGGGGCCGGCCCCTCGGAGAAGGACCGGCCCCACCGTTCCCCGCGCGGACTCCCCCACCCGGGAGCCGCGGGGACACGCGCCGTGCGGCGCGGTGCTGCCGCGGGAGCCGCCGCACCCTGTCAGCCGGCCGGGGCCGGGCAGGGGCGGGACGACGGCGCCTCCCACGGCGGGAGGACACGGCGGCCGGGTCAGGGCCGCCCGACGTGTCCGGAGCCGACCGCGGTCGCCGGGGAGCCGCTCCCGGACGGTTGCCGTCGCCTCACTCGGCGTCCTGCCGTTGACGACCACGATGCCCGAGCCTTGTTAACCACATGCTGCGGACAGGTGACGCCGGTGTACCACTTCCCCCGTGGACGAATCCTCCGCATCCTCCCGCGGAAGGGCGGCAGCGCCGGTGACGCCGTGTCAGTGCTGGCCGCGGCCGGTCAGGAAGCCCAGCAGGTCCTGGCGGCTGACGATGCCCTGGGGCTTGCCCTCGACCAGCACGACGGCCGCGTCGGCCTTCTCCAGCACGGTCATCAGGTTGGTGACGGTCTCGCCCGAGCCGACCACCGGCAGCGGCTTGGACATCACCTTGTCCAGCGTGTCGGTGAGCTCGATCTCCTTGGCGAAGATGCCCTCCAGCAGCAGCTTCTCCACCACCGAGCCGATCACCTCGCCGGCCATGATGTCCGGGTGGCCGGCGCCCGGGGAGACCACCGGCATCTGCGAGACGCCGTACTCGCGCAGCACCCGGACCGCCTCGGCGACCGTCTCGTTCGGGTGCATGTGGACGAACTGCGGGACGCCGCCCTGCTCGATGGACTCCTTGCGGGCCAGCACCTCGCCGATGTGCGCCTCGTCGGTGGAGGAGGGCAGGAAGCCGTAGTCGGCCATCCAGTCGTCGTTGAAGATCTTCGACAGGTAGCCGCGGCCGCCGTCCGGCAGCAGCACCACCACGACGTCGTCCGGCCCGAGGTCCTTGGCGACCTCCAGCGCGGCCACCACGGCCATGCCGCAGGAGCCGCCGACCAGCAGGCCCTCCTCCTTGGCCAGGCGGCGGGTCATCTGGAACGAGTCCTTGTCGGAGACGGCGACGATCCGGTCCGCGACGTTGCGGTCGTAGGCGGTCGGCCAGAAGTCCTCACCGACGCCCTCGACCAGGTACGGCCGGCCGGTGCCGCCCGAGTAGACCGAGCCCTCCGGGTCGGCGCCGATCACCTTGACCTTGCCGCCGGAGGCCTCCTTCAGGTAGTTGCCGGTACCGGAGATGGTGCCGCCGGTGCCGACGCCGGCCACGAAGTGGGTGATCCGCCCCTCGGTCTGCTCCCACAGCTCCGGGCCGGTGGAGTGGTAGTGCGAGGCCGGGTTCTCCGGGTTGGAGTACTGGTCCGGCTTCCAGGCGTTCGGGGTCTCCCGGACCAGGCGGTCGGAGACGTTGTAGTACGAGTCCGGGTGCTCCGGGGCGACGGCGGTCGGGCAGACGACCACCTCGGCGCCGTACGCGCGCAGGGTGTTGATCTTGTCGGTCGAGACCTTGTCAGGACAGACGAAGATGCACTTGTAGCCCTTCCGCTGGGCCACGATCGCCAGGCCGACACCGGTGTTGCCGGAGGTCGGCTCGACGATGGTGCCGCCCGGCTTGAGGGCGCCCGAGGCCTCGGCGGCCTCGATCATGCGCATCGCGATGCGGTCCTTGACCGAGCCGCCCGGGTTGAAGTACTCGACCTTCGCCAGCACTGTCGCGCTGATGCCCTCGGTGACCTTGTTCAGCTTGACCAGTGGCGTGTTGCCGACCAGGTCGATGATCGAGTTGTGGTACCGCACGGGGGTCCTCCCGGTCTGTGGGCATGCGAGTGCTTTCGGTACTGCAAAGCCTAGGGCGTGGCACCCGCCCCGCGACTCCCCTCTTGCCCACCTCCCCCAATGGCCCACCCCCACCGGCGCCTCCGGTACTCCCGCCCCGCGCGCGGGTAAGACCGCTGTGCAGGCATTGCCGTGGCCCCGGAGGGCCGTCAGGACCACGTGAAGGGGGCACCGGATGCCAGGGGCACGGGACTCGCGGGCCCGGGTGGCCCGCCGGATCGCCACTGCGGCGGCGTACGGCGGCGGCGGGCTCGGCCTGCTCGGGGTGGGCTTGGTCGGCCTGCTGCTGACCGAGAGCAAACTCGCCGTCCAGGCCATCGGCGCCCTGGAGACCCTCCCGCCCAGGGCGGACGGCGTCTACGGCGAGGCCTTCGCCGACGGCTCCGCCGCCGCGCAGGCCCCGCTCGTGCTGGCCGTCCTCGGCGACTCCACCGGCGCCGGCCTCGGCGTCGCCCGGGCCGGCGAGACCCCGGGCGCGCTGCTGGCCGCCGGCCTCGCCTCGGTGGCCGAACGCCCGGTCCGGCTGGTCAACGTGGCCCGCTCCGGCGGCCGCTCGGCCGACCTCTCCGGCCAGCTGGAGCAGGCGCTGCCGCACCGCCCGGACGTCGCCGTGATCATGGTCGGCGCCAACGACGTGACCCGGCACAGCCCGGCCCAACTGGCCGTCCGTCACCTCGGCGAGGCCGTCGCCGCCCTGCACGCCAACGGCTGCGAGGTGGTCGTGGGAACCTGCCCGGACCTCGGGACGATCAAGCCGGTGCGGCCGCCGCTGCGCTGGGTGGCCCGCCGGCTGAGCCGGCAGTTGGCCGCCGCGCAGACCATCGCGGTGGTGGAGGCGGGCGGCCGGACGGTCTCGCTGGGCTCGCTGCTGGGCCCGGAGTTCGCCGCCCGCCCGGAGATGTTCGCCGCCGACCGCTACCACCCCTCCGCCCAGGGCTACGCGACCGCCGCGATGGCCGTGCTGCCCTCGGTCTGTGCCGCGCTCGGACTCTGGCCGGAGGAGGAGCGCCCGGCCGCGGCCGTCCCGGGCGCCGCGGTGCTGCCGGTCGCCGTGGCCGCCGCGGCGGCGGCCGGGCGGGCGGGCACCGAGGTGGCGGCCGTGCCGGCGGAGGACCCCGGGCGCCGCTGGGCCCAGTTGCGCCACCGGCTGCGGATAGGCCTGCCCGGCCCGGAGAACGGGAAGAAAGCCGGTACGGCCCCCGGCGGGGCCTCCGGGAACACGTCGGCCAGCTCACACCCTGCGGCGGGTGACGCCTGACCTACCAGGCGGTAACTTTCCTCCCGGACGCCAGGTCCGCCGTCACCGAGCGAGGAGCCCGCCATGCCCGAAGCCGTCATCGTCAGCGCCGCCCGTTCGCCGATCGGCCGGGCCTTCAAGGGCTCGCTCAAGGACGTCCGCCCGGACGACCTGACCGCCCACATCATCCAGGCCGCCCTGGCCAAGGTGCCGCAGCTCGACCCGCGCGAGATCGACGACCTGATGCTGGGCTGCGGCCTGCCCGGCGGCGAGCAGGGCCACAACCTGGCCCGCATCGTGGCCGTCCAGATGGGCATGGACTACCTGCCCGGCGCCACCATCACCCGCTACTGCTCCTCCTCGCTCCAGACCACGCGGATGGCACTGCACGCGATCAGGGCGGGCGAGGGCGACGTCTTCGTCTCGGCCGGCGTGGAGACCGTCTCGCGCAGCGTGAACGGCACCTCGGACGGCCTGCCGGGCACCATGAACCCGATCTTCGACGAGGCCCAGGCCCGCACCAAGAAGCGCGCGGAGGAGGGTGGCGGCGAGTGGCACGACCCGCGCGAGGACGGCCTGCTGCCGGACGCCTACATCGCGATGGGCCAGACCGCCGAGAACCTGGCCGCGCTCAAGGGCATCACCCGCGCCGAGCAGGACGAGTTCGGCGTCCGCTCGCAGAACCTCGCCGAGGCCGCCATCAAGGCCGGCTTCTGGGAGCGTGAGATCACCCCGGTGACGCTTCCGGACGGGACCGTGGTCAGCACGGACGACGGCCCGCGCGCCGGCGTCACCCTGGAGGGCGTGGCCGGCCTGAAGCCGGTGTTCCGCCCCGACGGCACCGTGACCGCAGGTAACTGCTGTCCGCTGAACGACGGCGCGGCCGCGCTGGTCATCATGTCCGACACCAAGGCCCGCGAGCTGGGCATCACCCCGCTCGCCCGGGTGGTCTCCACCGGTGTCAGCGCGCTCTCCCCCGAGATCATGGGCTACGGCCCGGTCGAGGCCTCCAAGCAGGCGCTCAGGCGGGCCGGCCTGACCATCGACGACATCGACCTGGTCGAGATCAACGAGGCCTTCGCGGCCCAGGTGATCCCGTCCTACCGCGACCTCGGCGTCGACCTGGACAAGCTGAACGTCAACGGCGGCGCGATCGCGGTCGGCCACCCCTTCGGCATGACCGGCGCCCGGATCACCACCACCCTGATCAACTCCCTGCAGTGGCACGACAAGCAGTTCGGCCTGGAGACCATGTGCGTCGGCGGCGGCCAGGGCATGGCGATGGTCATCGAGCGCCTCAGCTGACCCTCCGGTCACCCTCCGAAGGGTCTGGACCACCCATTTGGAGTGACGCTGCGTAATTGAGGGCCGAATCACACCGCAAGGTCGATCCGGCCCTCTTTTCTGTCGTTTTCGGCCCGGAAATCGACACTGCGGAGCGGATCAACTCCACTGCGTAGAACGGCGTTACCTAACAATTTGGGGACAAGGGCGAAAGTTGCGGATAAATTGGACATTCGCCACTGCGGTAACAGCCCCGCATGCGGCAGTGTGGACACGTAACCCCGTTCCGCTCCTCGCTAGGAGTACGTTCCGTGAGCGCCGTCTACACCATCCTGCTGCTGATCCTGATCACCGTGTCGACCGCCGTGCTGCTCCACCTCCGGGGACTGTCCCGCCGGCTGGACGCGCAGGCCGCGGCCCAGGCCGCGCCCACGCCGGTGGACGAGGCCGCGATACGCCGGGCCGTCACCGAGGCGCTCGCCGCCGACCGCGAGCGGGAGATCACCGAGGCCCGGGCGTTCTGGGCCGAGCAGGAGGCCCGCGCGGCCGAGGACGCGCCGCTGTTCGACTCCCCGTTCTCCGGCACGTTCTCCGGCACCGACGAGTGGCCGCTCTTCTTCCCCCGCCCCACCGGCCCGCAGGACGCCGCCGACAACGCCGGGACGATGGACCCGGAGTTCGGCGAGGCGCTGCGCTCCGCGCTGGAGGACCTGATCAACGAGGGCGGCACCGTCCCCGCCGAGCCCGGCGCCGAGGGCGGCGTGCCGCTGCGCCCCGGCCACCCGGTCGGCGAGACCGCCAAGGACGCCCGGGCCCGCCGCGAGGCCGACCTGCTGGCCACCGGCCTGGAGGCCGGGCTGCTGGACGCCGACCCGGTCGTCGAGGAGGCCCCGGTCGCCGCGCCCGACCCGCGCCGCCACCCCTCGCACCCCGACTTCGTGCCCAGCCAGGCGCCGTCCCGGGAGTGGACCGACGGCCGGCTGGCCGCCCTCGCCGAGGAGGCCGTCGCCCTGATCGACGTCCGCCCGGGCCCGCTGGGCACCCTGGACGTGTACGCGTTCGCCGACGGCACCACCCTCTGTGTGGCCCCGGGCGACCGGGAGGCCGCCTACCGGCTGATCGACGCCGTCCGCGCCGGTGAACACGTCCGGCTGCTCGGCGGCTCGCGCTTCTCCGGCTCGTACTCGCTGACCTTCTCCACCGACGAGGAGGCCGTCTACGTGCTCGCCGACCGGGTGGTCGCCAGCGTCTGACACCAGCTCACCGGCGCGCAGCACGCCGAAGGCCGGCCGGGTCAAGGGGTTACCGACCCGGCCGGCCTTCGCTGTGTGCACGCCCCTGGGGCGTCAGCGGCAGAGCGCCGCCGTCTCCCGCACCGCGGCCACCGCTCCGGCCAGCACCTCGGTCGCCGCCACCGGCCCGTCCGGCAGCGCCACCTCCGCGCCCTGCGGCAGCGCCGCGAGCGCGGCCGCCAGGTCGTGCCCGGCGACGGCCAGCTGGTCCCCCACCGCGAAGGCCCCGGCGTCCGGGAACTCCCGCTGCGGCCCGCCCTCCGTCGCCAGCGCCAGCCCGGCCAGCCGGCGGGCCAGCTCCAGCGCGGCCGCCGCCCGCGAGGCGTACCCGGGCACGGCGCCCAGCAGCTTGCTCTGCGGCAGCGAGCGGAAACGATCCGCCAGGGACTCGACGGCTTCGACCAGGGGCTCTACGTCATGCATGGGTAGGAGCGTAAGCGAGAAAGCCGCCGGGCCCCGGAGCGAGTGGCTCCGGGG